>JAQYFM010000020.1 GCA_028723145.1 Spirochaetales bacterium
TTTGCTTAGAAAGGGTAGTAACAACTTCAACTGGTTCAGTTAAGCCACAAAGCTCATTAATGCATTGTGGCTTTTGAATAACACTAATATTCATATCCTCCAAAAGCTTTCTTCTATTTTCACTTTGGGAGGCAAGAATAATTTTAGGAAAGAGCTTTTGAGCTTTTATGATAAGCTCTGGATCAATTTCAGGTTTAATAAGCATTAAAGATTCTCCTTTAAACTTTCAACCTCTTCAGAGAGCATAAACCACATTTCTTCCTTTTGGTTTAATAAAGCTTCTTTTTCTTCCTTTTCCTTTACAATCTTTGTAATTTTATCAGGGTTTGAATAAATAGTAGGATCTGCCATCTTTTCATCTAAAACAGCAATTTCTGCTCTAAGTTTATCACAAGAAGAAAGAAGTTCATCACACTCCTTTTCCTTCTTTTGAAGCATATTCCTCTTAGCCTTCATCTCTTGATGCGATAGCACCTTGTTTTCAACAATTGCTTCTTGGCTTGGAGCTTTTTTATCACTATTTAAGAATTTAGCTTCTTTTTCTTCAAGTTTATATGCAAAATAGTCGTAATCGCCTTCAAAGAATTCAGGCTTATCGTCGCTTAAATACAGAATTTTAGTAGCTAAGTTTTTGATAAAGTGAGTATCGTGGCTTACAAAGATTACTGTACCATCATAAGCTTTAATTGCTTCAAGAAGCATTTCTTTTGCATTGATATCAAGGTGGTTAGTAGGTTCATCAAGTAGAAGTAAATTACATGGATGAAGTAATATTTTTAATAGTGATAGTCTTGATTTTTCTCCTCCAGATAATACTCCAACCTTTTTAAATACGTCATCGCCATTAAATAAGAATGCTCCCAAAAGAGACCTTAATCTTGGTATATCCTTTGTATCAGCTATACTTTCAACTTCTTCTAATACCGTATTACTATCAGTTAAAGTTTTTTCATTATCTTGAGCAAAATAACCCTTCTTAACTCCAGAACCATCTCTGACAACACCTGTAAAAGCAGGATCAACAGAGGCAAGAATTCTAAGTAAAGTTGATTTACCTTCACCATTTCTTCCAGTAATAGCTAAACGTTCCTTTTTTCTAACAACAAAGGAAAAATCATCAAAGATAACATTATCCCCATATGCCTTATGAAGGTTTTCAACAACTAAAACATCGTTTCCACTATGAGGTGCTTGAGGAAAAGAAAATGAAAGCTTTTTAAGGTGGTCAGGAATTTCAATTAACTCAGTTTTTTCTAAGCTCTTAATCCTTGATTGAACTTGTTTTGCTTTAGTAGCCTTATATCTAAAGCGTTCTATAAACTCCTCTGTCTTTTCAATTTCAGCTTGTTGCATTTCATATGCTTTTTCAAGTTGGGCAATTTCTTCTTCTCTTTGCTTTAGGTATGAGGTGTAGTTTCCACTATACTTAGTTAATTTACCTTTAAATAACTCATAAACAGTATTTACTGTATCATCTAGAAATCCTTGATCGTGGCTAACAAGTATAACACCACCATCAAAAGATTTTAAATAGTTCTTAAGCCATACCATTGCTTCGATATCAAGGTAGTTAGTAGGTTCGTCAAGAAGTAAAATATCTGGGTTTTCAATTAGTATTCTTGCAAGAGCAATTCTCATTTGCCAACCACCAGAGAAGGTGGAAGAAGGGCTAGTCATATCACTCATCTTAAAGCCAAGACCTTGTAGAATTTGCTCGATACGACTCTTTCTATGGTAGTATCCAACATCATCTAAAAGCTCAGAGATTTCATTCATCCTGCTTAATAAATGAGAATATTTATCTTTTTGTGTTATGTTTTCTAAGCTTTTTCCTATTTCCTCATATTCATCAACTAAGCTTTTAAATCTATCATAGCCTTCCTCAGCAACTTCATAAACACTTTTTTCAGGTAGTACTATATCTGATTGTGGAAGATAACTTACGGTAATACCTTTTGTCTTTGAAATCTTAATATCATCGGCTGGAAGGATTCCTGTTATTACCTTTAATAGAGTAGACTTACCACAGCCATTTGCACCTGCAAGGGCTGCTCTGGTTTTTTGATCAATTGTGAAGCTAACATCGCTTAGTATCTTCCTGTCTGCAAAGTTTAGACAGGCATTTTGAATTTGCATAGTAAACATGTGTTATAGGATACAAAAGATGAGCAAAAGCTACAAGGAGAACAAATGTCGAATATAAATTGCATAATATTGCAGTTTTTTGCATAAACATATAAAATAACCAATACCCATTATAGGAGATTATTTATTAATGATTTGTCTTACCCTGTCTGATAGTACTCTAAATGAGTGCGTGAAAACGACTGAAAAGAATTCTAAGTGGATTGATGCAGTAGAGCTAAGGCTTGATTTTCTTACTAAAGAGGATAGAGATAAGGCATATTTATTCCCTAATATGGTAAATGTTCCTGTTATTTGTACCCACAGAAGAACACAAGATGGTGGCAAATTTACTGGAAGTGAAAAGCAACGTAAGGCAGAGATTATCAAAGCATTAGATGGTAATTTTTCTTATGTTGATATAGAAGATGATATTAAAAAGTGTGAAATTGATGAAAAAGCTAAGGAGAGAGGAATAAAGATTATTCGCTCCTTTCATGATTTTTCAGGTATTCCTAACGATATTTATTCACGTGTTATTACACTTAAAAAGAGGGGTGATATAGCAAAAATTGCAGTAACACCTCAAGGTATATTAGATACTATCACCCTATTTAATGCCGAAAAAGAATTAAAGGATATTCCAAAGATTATTATCGGTATGGGCCCATATGGTGTTGCAACAAGAATTCTTTATAGAAGAATGGGGTCTATATTAACTTTTGCTTCTGATAACCAAGCGGCTCCTGGACAATTGAAGGCTAAGGATCTAAAAGAACTATATCATGCCGATGAAGTAAATGATAAAACTGCAATATATGGTATTATTGGAAACCCAGTAAATCATTCTGCATCGCCATTAATTCATAATCCAGGCTTTAGAGCAATTCACTACAATGCAATATACGTTCCATTTTTAGTTGATAACGCAAGAGCTTTCTTTGCCCTTGCAGAGAACTTACAAATGAGGGGTTTTTCTGTAACAGTTCCACATAAAGTTGAAGTACTTTCATATCTTGGTAATATTACAAGAGAAGTTAAGCAAATTGGGGCATGTAATACAGTAGTTAGAACTCCAGGACTTTGGAAGGGGATGAATACCGATTACTATGGCTTTTTAATTCCAATTTTACCTGATATTGAGAAAGGAAGAATTAAGAATGCGCTTGTAATTGGTGCGGGTGGTGCCAGCTATGCTATTGTATGGGCATTAAGAAACTGGGGCGTAAAGGTTACTATTTTAAATAGAACCCTTTCTCATGCTGAGAAAATTGCAAAAATAAATATTTGTGCATTCGATAAACTTGAGAATGCTAAGGCCTATGAAGGACAGGTAGACTTAATAGTTCAAACTACATCAGTAGGTCTTTCTACCTTTGAAAGTCCAATAGAAGGTTTTAAATTTACAGGTAAAGAAATTGCTTACGATATTGTCTATAAGCCTCATATGACAAAGTTCTTAACAGATGCAAAGGCAGCGGGCTGTAAACTTCACTTTGGAGATGAAATGCTCCTTGAGCAGGGAAAGCTACAGTTTGAAGCATTTACCGGCTACCACTACCCAAAGAATGTTAAGCCTGAGATTTAATAAATCTCACTTACTTTAAATATTTTATCAACCATAACCTGTCTTTTTGTTCCATCTTTTAAAAGACAGGTAAGGAATGTTTGGTTCATCTCTAAAGGAAGAGCTACAAAGTTTTCATCTTTAAGCTTTAAATTGAGAAATCTAATACCACACATAGCATTTAGATATGTAATCTTTTTTTGATAATCAAGAGCCCATATCGATTCAAGCATTAAGTTTAAGCTTTTTAATCTGGCTTGAGACTTAGTTAAAATCCTTTCATTATCAATTAAGGTTGATAATTCATTTGAGGAAATAGCTTTTAGTTCATCTTTATAATTTTCATTATAAGGAATATCCCTTAAACCAAATGTTAAGATATCTTCTTCTTGAAGTCTTTCAAGTTGTAACTCTTTATCAGCTTCTCCTTCTGATTCAAAAGTAACATTCTTTTGGCTAAGCATATCAAAGCCACTTCTCTTTAATACTTCAATTACCTTTCTATTTCTCTTTAAAATAAACGAGTATGTTCCAACTTTTTTAATAATTAAGGGCTTTAAATCATCAATTGCTTCAATCATGGCTGCCTGTTGTCTTGAAGTTTCAAGATATAGACAATCGGTGAGCTGAGTTAATTCATATTCTTCTTTCCAGCCAATTAAGCGAGAGAAGAGTACCGAATTGTTAATACCTAAGTTCTTTAAGTGATTAATAATTGTTTGATCAGAGTAGCCACTATCAAAAGCAGAGCAAATTGACTCTTTTGTTATTTTATACACACATATTCTATCAACAGTAATTGGTTTCGCAATCTTCCAAATTAAATCATCCTCAATTGAACTTTGAAAATATACTAATAATTCTCCTGTAATTGTATATTCAGCTTTCTCACCCAATGGTAGAAGAGAAAAAGATAAATCAGAGGTTTTTAGTTGGGAGACTTGGAACTCCTTTATTGACATATTTGGAGAGAGTAGGTGGTATGCTAATTCAATTTGTGAAAGTTTTAAAAGCTTTTCTGCCTTTTCTCTATTAAGCTTTTGGTCAACTATTAGCTCATCTTTTTCAACCATTTCTTTAAAATGGGTAATTAAAATAGAAAGTTTTTCTTCATTAATTGATGTAAAGATTTCGCTTAATCTAGCAAGGACACCTTTACCACTTACAGTTGGCTTAACATCTTTTGAGGCAAGAAGGGCAAACATTGCTCTTATAAAGCTTTTAATATTTATCCTATCTTCGCTTTCTTCATATAAGCCCTTAGCACAGTTAAGCTTTCTTTCTATTTCAGGAATAACTCCTTTATCATCTCCAACTAAGTAAAAGTCATAAAGCTTTTCATTATTCCTTGGGATAGAAACATCTTGTTTCAAGCTTTTTGAGAGTAGTAAATCATATTCAGCATCATTTAAAGCACTAATTAAATCTTTAATATTTTCTTCATCGTGGTAGAACGCTGAAATTATTTTTGTTACTCTTTCAAGAGGTAAAGAACTATCTTTAGCTTTATAAAGTACTTCATAGCGATAGCGAAGTTGTCTTTCATTTAATTGCTCTAACCAAGTATCAGAGTTCTGGACTTTCGATTTCATAACTATATCCTTGTTCAGCTAAGAACTTTTGTCTGTTTTGAGCAAAGTCCTCTTCTGATGTAAACTTTGTAACAATGGTATAAAAGTGGCTATCTCTATCTTTTGGTCTTAAAATTCTTCCAAGTCTTTGAGCTTCCTCCTGCCTTGAGCCAAATGAACCCGATAGCTGGATTGCAACTGAAGCATCTGGCAAATCGATAGCGTAGTTAGCAACCTTACTAACGATTAATACTTTCTCTTTACCACTTCTAAATGCATCATATAGCTCATCACGTTTTTTATTTCCTGTAGATCCTGTAATCATTGGAAAGCCAAAACGCTTTTTTACTTCTGCTAGTTGGTCAAGATATTGGGCAATAATTAAAACTCTATCATCTTTATGTTTTTCAAGTAGTAGCTTTAAGTACTCAAACTTCATAGGGTTTTCAGCTGCAACACGATAGCGGCCAGCAGCACCCTTAGCCTTAACGTATTCAATAGCTGCATCCTCTGAAAGTGGAACTCTTATTTCATGACAATATGCTGTTGCAATAAAACCTTGACGCTCTAAAACTGACCAAGGAGTATCATAACGCTTAGGGCCAACTAATGAAAAAACTTCAGCTTCTCTATGATCCTCTCTAACTAAGGTAGCAGTTAGACCAAGACGATACATAGATTGAATTTCCGCAGTTACCTTAAAGCAGGTAGCAGGAAGCATGTGAACCTCATCGTAGATAACTAAGCCCCATGGATGATCTGTCATTAAAGAAAAGTGTTTATACTCATCATTTTCACCAGAGCGATAGATTAAAATCTGGTAAGTTGCAATAGTAATAGGCTTTACTTCTTTTACTTCTCCAGAGTATTCACCGATCATATCTTCGCTAATTGTAGTTTTATCAAGGATTTCTCTTTTCCACTGGTGGACAGAGGTAACATTCGGACAAAGTATTAAAGTGTGAGTTTTAAGTGCACAAAGGGTATGAATACCTACAACGGTCTTTCCTGATCCACAAGGAAGAATAATGTTTCCATATCCCTTTTGCATTTCAGTAGTTCCTAAAAATGCCTTTACTGCTTCATCTTGGTACTTTCTAACTTGAAAGCTCTTTCCTGAAAGAGCTGTTGTTCTCTCTTCAATTTCTAGTTTTTCACCTTTTTTTAGCGGAATTAAATCATCAATTGGAAAACCAAGCTTAATTAACTGAATTTTAATTTCACCCCTTTTATGCCATGGAACTAAAAAGGAGTTTTCACTATATTGCTGCAAAATTGCCATGACAGGTTTAGATGAAGTAATTTGCGCTTTGAAAAGGTTGCCATTAACAGTTAATAGATAGTACTTTTCATCAAATGGAGTAAGTTTTATAGCACCATATCTATCAAGATTATCTTTAATAAAGAATAGTAGACTTTGAGGAATATCAAATCGAGAGTATTCTTGTAAGGTATTTACAATTTGCTCATATGTGTATCCCATTGCAGCCGCATTCCAAATACTAATTGATGAAACTTGGTAGGTGTGCATATGCTCAGGACTTTTAACAAGTTCGGCAAATGCAGAGAGTTTTCCCCTGACTTCCTCAGCAATAGGGGAGTGGACATCAAGAAGCATTGTTTTATCTGATTGTACAAATAAAGGCTTATCTTGCATCATAAGCTCTCCATACTAGGTATCTATCTGCTAGTACTAATGCTGTCATAGCTTCAACAACTACTACTGCACGAGGAACAATACATGGGTCATGGCGACCTTTTATTGCAATTGTTACATCTTCATGGTTTTTATTAATTGTTTCCTGCTCTTTATAAATACTTGGAGTTGGCTTAAATGCAGCGCGGAAAACAATTTCATTTCCATTTGAAATTCCACCTAAAATTCCACCTGCATTATTACTTAGAAATGTAATTTCACCATTAACCATCTTCATTTGATCATTGTTTTGGCTTCCATAGAGTTTTGCACTTTCAAAACCTTTACCAATTTCAAAACCCTTACATGCTCCAATTGATAAAATAGCATGGGCAAGGAGTGCATCAAGTTTATCAAAACAAGGATCTCCAAGACCTGCTATCATGCCATTAACATGGCATTCAATAACACCACCAATGCTATCTAAATCATCCTTTGCTTTCTTGATTAACTCTACCATCTTTGTTGAGATATCTTCATCAGGGCATGAGAGTTCATTATTAAAGTCATGATTAAAGTCTATGTTTTCTGCTTTAATATCTCCAATTTGGATAGTACCAGCTTTAATCTTTATTCCAACTTGGTTTAATAGTAGCTTTGCAACAGCACCTGCTGCAACTCTCATACTAGTTTCTCTTCCTGATGATCTACCACCACCACGATAATCACGAACATTAAACTTTGCTTCATAGGTGTAGTCAGCATGACCTGGGCGATAAACATCTTTTATTTGAGAGTAATCATGGCTCTTTTGAGAGGTGTTTTTGATAATAAGAGTAATAGGACACCCTGTAGTTACTCCTTCAAATACTCCAGAAATAACCTCAATCTCATCACCTTCATTTCTAGCTGTGCCAAGAGTATTTCCTCCTGGTCTTCTTCTATTCATCTCACTTTGTATAAAATCTAGGTCGAAATTAATACCAGCAGGCATACCATCAATGGTGACACCTAATGCTTTTCCATGTGATTCACCAAATGTTGTTACTTTAAAAAGCTCTCCAAATGAATTACCTGCCATATTTTTCCTCCAGCTTACTTAAAATGAAGTTTAATGTTTGGTCTTTATCTGAATAAGGTCCGAGCTCAATTTCTAAATCGAGATAAGAACGATAGATTTTATCACGTCTTAAGAATAATTCATGAAATGTTGCTCTTGGATTATCGGTATCTAAAAAAGGAGGAAGACCTTTTTGTTTAATCTTTTCAAATAAAAGTTCTTCAGGCCTTGAAAGGTAAATAAGCTTTCCATGTTCCTTCATTAATTCCATAACAGGTGTATTATCGCAAATACCCCCTCCTAGAGAGAGAACAAAGTCATCGTGAGAATTAATAAACTCACTAACTGCCTTTCTTTCTTGAAGCAAGAATGCTTCTTTTCCAAACCTCTTATAGTATTCACGTACACTAAGTGGACTGATTAAATTTAAGATAAGATCATCGCTATCTGCCCAAGTTTTATTTCTTTCTTGAGCCACACGCTTTGCAAATGTTGTTTTACCGGAATGCTTCATTCCTGTGAAGAAAAAATTCATAAGTTCTCCCTTAATTGAGGGAGAATTATACTAATTATCTGTAATTTTTTGAACTAGGATTATCAAATAGTTTATCAGTAAAGTTTGAATTTGAGTAAATTTTAGGCTCATAAGCCCCATTTTCTAATATCTCTTTCTTACGTTTAGTAAATTTAATAAACTCTCTCCTTTCAATCTTTTCTAGAAATTGTGCTTCCCTATAGTTTTTTACTTGGTCATTACTAACTCTATTTTTCATTACACCCTTTTTTAAAGCATAGTGAAAGGTAATAACCATTAAATACCAGAATGCTGCAAGCAATACTGGAAACAGTGCTACAGCTTTAGGATATGAAAAGAATGTGAACTCAGGGTATAGGAGAATAAAAAAGTTATTAACTGTTAATAATACAGAAAGCCCAAATGGTACGATCCAGAAAAAGCCCTGTCTTGAGAATATAAATCTTAAACAAGATAGAGTAGATAAGAATGTCAGTAATAGTGCGGCAAGTGGGATTAAATATTCACTCATAACAAAAATATAACATTATTCGCCTACTTTGATAAATGTTTCTTTTAAATTAATAGTGTTGGTATTATGATTTATTTATGGAAAAGCTATATAACGATATTGATCAAGAATTGTTAATTAAAAGAAAAAATGAGCGAAAAGAGGATTTCCGTGGCTCTTACTACCGTGATACTACAGCAATAATCCATTCATCTCCATTTCGCAGATTAAAACATAAAACACAAGTATTTTTTGCTCCTTCTAATGATCATATATGTACACGAATGGAACATGTATTACATGTTTCTTCAATTGCTTCGACAATATGTAGACCTCTTGGGCTCGATACAGAGCTTGCATGGGCAATTGGTATGGGCCATGACTTAGGCCATACCCCATTTGGCCATGTTGGCGAAATAATTATGGATAAGATTTGTAAGCAAAAAGGGCTTGGAAACTTTGAACATGAAGTAAACTCTCTTCGTGTTGTTGATAGATTATCTGAAAAGGGTAAGGGACTAAATTTAACCTATGCAGTTAGAGATGGTATTGTAAGTCACTGTGGTGAACATTTTGTCCAAAGAATAAAGCCTTCGTTCGAGATTAAAGATTTAGATGGTATTAAAACAAGAATTGGTCTAATCCCAACTACCTTTGAAGCAACTGTTGTTAGATTTTCAGATTCAATTGCTTACCTTGGTCGTGATTTTGAAGATGCTTCAAGACTTGGCATTCTAACTAAACCTCTTCCTGATTGTGTTAAAAGAGATTTAGGTTCAACCAATGGTGAAATAATTAACACCCTTGTTACTGATATAATTGAAAACTCCTCACAAAGTGAAGGTATAGGTTTTTCTGATAAGGTTTATAAAGCTGTAGAGGTAATGAAAGATTATAATTACAACTATATCTATAAGTCCGATATCTTAAAGGGGTATAATACTTACTTTAATAGACTACTTAACCTTATTTATTCCTACCTTGAAGGCTTATTTGACGACTCATCTGACCCAAAGGAAGCTTGTGAAGCAGAAAAAAATATGCTTGCTGCAGGTTTTTATGCTCACTATGCCGAGATGAAGGATGTTTATAAAAAGATGGGAGAGGGTAAGAATCGTCTTATCTTTGACTATGTTGCTGGAATGAGTGATAACTTTGCCCTAGATTGTGCAAACGAAATCCTTAAGCCTGAGCACTTAAATGATAAAATCGAGCTCAGCTTAAGGGGTAAGTGGTTTGATGCTTAATTTTTCTTTACCTGTGATGCAATGTGTTCAATTTCTTCAATAAATTGACCAAGATCATCAAATGCGCGATATACAGATGCAAATCGTACATATGCAACAGGAGATATGGTGTAGAGCTGCTTTAATGTTTCTTCACCTATCTCTGTGCTATGAACAAACTTCTTTTCTCTAGCAATTTCACGTACATTATCTTCTATTTTCTCAAGTATTTTCTCGATTTGATCGTGATTAATCTTAAGCTTATCTGTACATGTTAATACACCTCTTTCAACCTTTTTAATATCGAAAGGCTGTTGAGAGCCATCTTTTTTAATAACTATGATAGGTTTTTCCTCTATCCTCTCATAGCTAGTGAACCGATAACCACAATTTAAACACTCCCTTCTGCGTCTAATTGTAGTTGAATCCTTATTTAGTCTTGATTCAAGAACTTTATCTTGTTCATGATTACACCTTGGACACTTCATAGTAAGAATTCTACTATATTTTATGAGAACTTTAAAAGAAAAAGAGAAAAAATATACCTGTAAAGTGTTGAATTAGTAACATTATGTATATAAAATAACATTCATGGTCAATTCAATAGCTGCATGTGTAAAAATAATAATTAATAAAACACCTTTTATAAATGAGATGCTTATTCAAGATGTAATAAGTTATTCAAACTTATCAAAAAGTATTCATAACAAAGTTGAGACGATGTATGGACATCCTGTTAATGAAAGTGCCATCGTCATGGCTGTTAGAAGGTATGCTGATGATTTGAGAAAGTCAGAGAAGAAGCAAAAGAAAGATAAAATTGATTACGAAATTAGTATGAAGACAAATATCTATGACGTTAACTTTGTACGTAACTATCAATTTGTTAATAAACTTGCTCAGCTCTATGATAAAGTAAAGCCAGGTAAAGGTGATTTCTTAAATCTTTCTGTCGGCTCTCATGAAATTTCATTAGCAGTTAGTGAAAAGTTTAGGGGAGAGGTTGATGAGTTAATTAAGAATGAAGAGATATTGCATACAAATGAAAACATGGTTGCCATAACAATATCATTTTCTGGTGACTTTTTAAAAACCCCAGGTATTCTATATATGGCTACTCGAAAGCTTGCTTGGGAAAATATTAACCTTACTGAAATCGTTTCAACAATGAATGAGCTTACATTCGTTGTTGAAAAGGAAGATAGCATCAAAGCACTTGATGTATTACAATCATTCTTTGATGAAGGAATTTAACGCAGTTGTTGCACCGAGAAATGGTGGAAAAACATCCTTTCTAAGAAAACTTGATGGTGCAAAAGGTATTTTAACTTTAAGCTCCGATAAAAGTAAAAATCAACTCTATTTACATGATATAGCCACTGGTGAAGAGGTTAATTTTATGAATAGAGTTGATGGAAAATATGTAATTCAAAAGAATGCTTTTGCTTGGGGAGAAGAACGCCTTCTTAAGCTTGATAGTGGAATTGTTGTAGTTGATGAGTGCGGGCTAATAGAGCTTGAAAGAAGAGAAGGGTTTTACAATTCAATTGTTAAGCTCTCTGAAAAAGAAATAAGTCTCTTCGTTAGTGTAAGAGACTCATTTTTAGATTTGTTTTTATCTGTTTTTCCTTATCATTGGAATGTAATTAGACCCTAACAGGAAGGATTTTTCTCATACATTTTATTCCTTCTTTAGTTCCTGCATAGATATCTTTCTTAAACTTCTTCTTTTGATACAAGAATTCATCTGTATAAATAAAAGGCTCTCCATCTACATATTCAATATCCATGCCTACCTTCTTTAAAACAGCATGAGCAGATACGATATCCCAAACAAAGCAAGGTTGGTTAACACATCCTTGAATTGAAGAAAATACTACAGGAGAAAGAAGGTGGATAATGGAGGAACCAAAGGTTCTAACTTTACCAGCAAAGTTTGTGAAGTCCATCTTTACTTGTCCACCTGACCCCATTGTAACTTGCTTAACTACATCTTTATTACCTTGAATTTCAAAAGGCTTTCCATCAACAAATAAATCTTTACCTGGGTCTAAGCGTACAAACATATCCTCTCTACCTTTTCCAAAGCGAGGGAGGTATATCATTGCTCCCACAGGTACTCTTTCATTGTTGATTATTCCAAGTGCAACTGCATATGAAGGTAGACCTTGTGAATACACATCTGTTCCATCGATAGGGTCGAGAATAAATGTAAATGGCACATCCTCTTTTACTTCTATTTCAGCTTCCTCACTGATAAACCCACAATTTGGGAATAGATTTTTTACCATGTCCTCAATTTTTTTTGAAATTGCAAGATCTGTTTCAGTAAGTACAGAACCATCACTTTTATAAAAACGATGGATTTCGCTTTGCATCTTCTTTGCTAGAAGACCCGACTCATAAATACCTTTACTAAGCTCATCAAGAGCTGAATTATCAAGTTCAAACATTGTTTTTTTTTCTCTTTTTGAGTAAATTGAATCTGCTTGTGAATAAAGAGATTCAAAATCAAATAAAAGATTACATTAAATCATCATCCCTCTACAAGAGTTTTAAGAATAATCAGGGTGATAGTTATCATATTAAGGGCCTAGACGGATATGCTTTGTCTAGGCTAATTGAGCTTGTTCAGCGAAGCCAATCGAATAGAATTATAGCATTAGTTCCTACAGAGGAAATTGCTAAGGAACTATATACTGATTTATCAGATATAGAGGATATTCCTGTTGTTTATTTCCCTTCAAATGGTAAGAAACTTTATAGCACTCCAAGTGCAACAATGGGAGAATATGCACAAGCAAAGGCTTTAAGTCAAATTACTCAGCTAAAGCAAGGTATTATTGTTACTTCACTCAGAGCTTTTTCTTCTCCTGTAATTAGCAAGGAGAGCCTTTCTGATTTAAGCTTAACAATAAAAGTTCATGATAATTTTGATCCAATGGCTTTAGCCCAAAAGCTTTCTATGGCGGGATATTATCGTCAAGGAAGTTGTTATGAGGTTGGTACCTACTCAATAAGAGGAGAGGTAATGGAGATTTTCCCATATTCGGAGGAAAATCCAGTAAGACTATATGCCTCCTGGGATGAAATAGAAAAGATTGCTATCTATGATAGTGTAACTCAAAAGGCAATTAAAAGTGTTTCAAAATACACTCTTAGTTTAATGAGCAATGAAAGTAAAACTGAAAATAGCTCATTTACCTCATATCTTTTTCCAGATGACTACTTATTCTATTTAGGTTCTGCAAGAATGGATGTTGCTTATCGCTCATTAGTAAATGAAGCTAAGGCACTATTTAAAGAAGCATATAACCAAAATAGAGATGTAGTTCTTCCTGACAAGCTTTTAGTAGATGCTCCTGTTTTTGTTAGTGGTAGAAAGAAAAAGATGGTTGCTGAGGATATGGTATGTGATAACTGCTATACCTTTGATATCCAACCAGCAAAATCATACTTTGGTAATGTTACTTACTTCAAAGAAGAGCTAGAGGGATTGATCAAGAATAAATATAAGGTAATAGTAGTTGCCCCATCGGTTGTTCAGCAGCAACGCTTAGAAACTGTGTTAAGGGATTATCCTGATATCCAGCTTGTAGTTACCGATATTTCTCATGGCTTTACTATTGATTCAATAAAACTTTCTGTTATTTTAGATGCAGAAATCTTTGGTCGCAGAAAGGTAAAAAGTGAAAAAACATTAGTCAATGTATCATCTGCTCCAATTGATTCCTTTGTGGATTTACATGAAGGAGATTACGTTGTTCATGTTAACTATGGTATTGGCCAGTTTGTAAAAATTGAGAGAGCTAAAACAACTAGAAGTGAAAGAGACTACATTAAGATTAGATATCTGCATGATGAATTTCTTTATGTACCTATTGAGCAAGCAGACTTAGTTCAACGCTACATTGGTTCTGATGGTAGAGCTCCTAAGCTTGATACCATGGGTGGTAGCGGCTGGACTAAGAAAAAGCAAAGAGCTTTAAAGAATGCCCAGGAACTTGCTTCTCAGTTAATCAAGCTATATGCTGCAAGACAAAATTCCTTTGGCTTTCCTTTTTTACCTGATAATGATTGGCAGCTACAATTTGAAGCTTCCTTCCCATTTACTGAAACTCCTGATCAGTTAAAGTGTATTGAAGACATTAAAAAGGATATGGAAAGTGATAAAGTCATGGACCGTTTGGTTTGTGGCGATGTCGGTTATGGTAAAACTGAAATTGCATTTAGAGCAACTTTTAAGGCAGTTATGAGTGGTAAACAAGTTGCTTTCTTAGCTCCAACTACAATTCTTGCTGAGCAGCACTATAGAAAGTTTAAAGAAAGAGCTGCTGCCTTTCCTATTAATGTTGAGATGCTTTCTAGAATTGTTAGCACAAAGGACCAGAAAAGAATTTTAGCAGCCTTAAAGGACGGTAAGGTTGATGTCCTTTTTGGAACTCATAAGATTCTGCAAAAGAGTGTGGTATATAAGAACCTTGGCTTATTAGTTGTCGATGAGGAACAGCGATTTGGTGTTAAGGATAAAGAGAAAATTAAGTCTATGAAGGTTAATGTCGATTGCTTAACGCTCTCCGCAACACCTATTCCTAGAACACTTTATATGTCTCTCTTAAAAGTTCGTGATATGTCCCTTTTAACTACAGCACCTAGAGAGAGGTTACCTGTTTCTACAATTATCACTGATTACAACATTACAAGAGCTGTTAACGCAATTAGAAAGGAGTTAGAAAGGGGTGGACAAGTATTCTATTTACACAATAGGGTACAGGATTTAAGTGAAGTTGCTTACCAATTGAGAATGCTAATTCCTGAAGCAATTATTGAGTATGCTCATGGACAAATGGATCCCAATGAACTAGAGGATATCATGCATCGCTTTGTTTATGAGGGGGTACAGGTTCTTGTTTCAACAACAATTATTGAAAATGGTATTGATATTCCAAATGTAAATACCATTATTATCGATAACGCAGAGCGTTTTGGACTTTCACAGCTTTACCAGCTTCGTGGTAGAGTAGGTCGAAGTGACCGTCAGGGATATTGTTACCTGTTCTATCCTTCAGAGGATATGCTAAATGATGATGCTGTTAAGCGACTTAAGGTTTTAAGCGAACATACATCCTTAGGAAGTGGCTTTAAGGTTGCGATGAAGGATATGGAAATTCGTGGAGCTGGTAATATTTTAGGTCAAGAACAAAGTGGTGAGCTTGAAGCTGTTGGTCTTGATATGTATATGAAAATACTCGATGAAGAGATTAATAGGCAAACTAAGGGAGAACAGAGTAAAGAGGATAGAGAGGTTTATCTTGAGCTCGATTACTCAGGCTTTATTCCTGATACATATATTAAAGACCCTGCTATTAAGTTTGAGGTATACAGAAAGATTTCTTCTGTTAAAGATGATTACCAGCTTGATAACCTTAGAAGTGAACTTGAGGATAGATTTGGACCTTATCCATTAGAGGTTGATAACCTATTATGTATTGCACAGCTTAAAATACTATGTAGACGGCTTGAGATTTATCACCTTTCAGAGAGTAGAGGTTTTGTTCAAGTTGAGTTTTCTCATCTTGCTGCTATTAAACCTGAGAAAATTATAAATCTTCTCAAGCTTAGTAATGGTAGGGTTAAGATGGATTCTTCTCGAATGAACTATATGAAGATGCAAACTGATGCTGTATCATTAAAGGATAAAGCACTATTTATCCTAGACCAATTAAAAAGACTGGAGTAAAAGATGGAAAAAGAAGAGATATATAAGCATATTAATGATATTGAAGTTAGAACATCATTAATGCGTGGTATTAAAAGCTATGCAATTAGAAACAATGTACTAGATGATAACCAGAAAAAAAGTGTTGAAGCTTATTTTCCTGAATATGCTGTAGTTTTCAAGGATGAATTTACTGACCCAAGAACTCTTTTTGTAGATCCATCAAAGCCTGTAATTATTGAAATTGGTTTTGGAATGGGTACATCTACAGAGATTATTGCTAGAGAGAGAAAGGATTATAACTATCTTTGCTTAGAAGTATATTTGCAAGGTTTTGTTCGCTTACTTAAGGCTGTAGGTGAAGAAAAAATGCCAAATATAAAGCTTATGAGATTTAATGCAGTTGATGTACTTGAACACATGATCCCTGATAACTCTATAGATGGTTTTCACATCTTCTTCCCAGATCCATGGCCAAAAAAGAAACACCACAAGAGAAGATTAATTCAAAAGGATTTTGTAAATCTACTTGCAAAGAAGCTCAAAAAGGGTGGCTATCTTTATCTTGTCACTGACTGGGAGGAATATGCTGAGTGGATGATAGAAATATTATCAGGAGAGGAATTACTTTTTAATCCATATGAGTGTTATGCTCCTCCTAGAGAGTGGAGGCCTCGAACTAAGTTTGAGCAAAAAGGCTTAGATAAAGACTATAAAATTAATGAAATTTGGTTTGTGAAAAGGTAATCAGGTGTAAAAACCTGATTTTTTTAGCCTTATTGACAGCTGTTATCTGCGGTGATATCATTTTGATATCAAAATAATGCGGAGGAGAAAAATGATTGTTTTCCGTTCAATTACAAAAGAGTATAAAGAAGGCGTAAAGGCTGTTAATAATTTAAATCTTGAGCTTGAAGAAGGAAAGATATTTGGCTTCTTAGGACCAAATGGGGCTGGTAAGTCAACTACTATTAAAATGCTAGTTGGAATCATTCCACCTACAAGTGGGCAAATTCTGTATAATGGTGTTGATATAAAACAAGATCCTGTTAGCTTTAAAAAGAACTTAGCATATGTTCCAGATGAGCCAAAGTTTTATCAAAAACTTACAGGATATGAGTATTTAAATTTTATCTCTGATATTTTTAACGTAAGTGAAAGTGAGAGAAAAGAGAGGATAGAAAGGTATAGTAATCTTTTTGGTCTCCAAGATGCACTTAAGGATTTAGTTAGCTCCTACTCTCATGGAATGGGGCAAAAGCTAAGTCTGATGGCAGCTTTAGTTCATAAACCAAAGGTTGTAGTACTTGATGAACCAATGGTTGGCTTAGACCCAAAGGCTAGTAGAGAGGTTAAGGATATCATGAGAGCCTTAGCAGATGAAGGTGCTATAGTCTTTTTCTCAACCCATGTTTTAGAGGTAGCTGCCAATGTTTGTGATAGAGTAGGTATTATCAACAAAGGAAAGCTTATTACAGAAAAGAGTGTAGAAGAGCTCTTAGAAAATAAAAAACAAACACTTGAGGATTATTTCTTATCCGTTACCCAGGAGGCTTAATGTGCTTAAGACTTTAGTAAAAACCTATTTTAAGGGTAATGGTGGGCTTTCAATAATCCAAGCTCTTAAAACAGGTAATTCAAAGAGTAAAAAGAAAAGTAAGGGTAGGAGTATTCTTTCATACTTTGGCCTTATTTATCTTTCTATTTTATATATGTGGATTATATACTCTAACTTTGTTTCACAGCTTAAAACCGATGTGTTACTTGCTGTTATCTCAAGTCAGAGTGTGGCTTTAATGCTTACAATATTTTTTACACTCACAAGTGTAGATAATATTCTTGTTACTGGTAGTGATATTAATACTCTTAAAACTCTACCAATTGATACCAAGACATTAACATTATCAAGATTTGTTATTCTATATTTTGAAGTATTTTGTGAGTGTCTTTTAGCCATAATTCCTTTTGCTGTTGCAGCTTTAATAAATATAAAATTTAATATAGTTTTTTACTTATTACTTATTTTAGATGCACTTATTATTCCTGCTTTTTCAGCATTTTTTATGGGTGTTTTCTCATACCTTTCTCTAAAGAGTAAGGTTATGAAAAGAGCTAAAACAGTTCTTATCTATGTTTTATCATTCTTTGTTATTTACCTTATGCTTAGAGTATTAGGTAACCAGGCTGGTCCTAATTCAAGTGTTACATTTGCCCTTTCTGAGAGAGTAGTTGTTTCAAATCAAGTAATAATCTTATTTGCTGCTATTCTTGGTGCTTTAGCACTTTGTAGCATAATACTTTACTTTGTTTGCCTTAAGTTAAGCAAAATAGTAATTGAAAGTGAGAATATCAAGGAGAAAGATAAGCAACTAAGAGGAGAAATATCATATAAACAAAATTCTATTTTCAAAGCATTAGTTATTAGAGAAAAAAGGATTATGTTTTCAAATTCCTCTTTCTCAACTGAATTAGTTTTAGAGCTAGTTATGCCTTTATTTATATTATTAATTTATGCAGTAATGGGAATACTTGGTGATATGAGTAAGGACATTATGTCTATTCCGGGAATTGAAAACTATCTATATGTTGCACTTTGGGGTGTAATTATGATGTTCTATACCTTTAATTTACTCTCTTCAACTTCTGTTTCAAGAGAAGGAAAAGATTTTGATCTATGTAAGATTTATCCGATTAACGTAAAGGATAGAGTAAATTCAAAGTTAGTTTTCCATTTAATTGCAACATTACCTTTTATTGAAATTTTTATTATTGCTATTGCAATTGGAGCAAAAGCTCCCGCCTTAGAAACCATTTTAATAGCTATTTCTATGGTTCCATATATTGCTTCAATTAGTGTAATTGGACTTACTATTGATTTTAATAATCCTCATACAGCATGGGAACGTCCTCAAGAAGCTGTTAAGCAAAATACAAATGGTCTTGGTGCAATGGGCATTAGTATTATTGAGTTAATTTTAATAGTTGGACTTTTTATTTTAAGTGAGATTTATTTAAAAATAAGGTTAGTTTCTACTTCGATGCCATTAATTATTTCACTTATTTTCTTTGTCATCTTCTATAAAACAGCAATTAATAAGGCAAAAAAACAATTTGAACAATAAAGGGAAAAAGTTTAGTTTATAACGCATGAATGGTTTAGTTTTAGAAGGCGGTGCAATGAGAGGTATGTTCACATCTGGAATTCTAGATGTGTTCATGGAAAATGGTATTACCTTTGATTTCTGTGTTGGCGTATCAGCTGGAGCAGTATTTGGTTGTAACTATAAATCAAAGCAAATAGGTAGAGCTATTAGGTACAATAAAAAATATTGTAATGATAAAAGATATTGCTCTGTGCACTCACTCTTAACAACAGGAGACCTCTATGGATCTGACTTTTGTTATGATGAGCTTCCTAATAAATTAGATCCTTTTGATTATTCTGAATATGAGAAGAATCCAATGGAATTTTGGTGTGTTACCACAGATGTAAGTAGTGGTAAACCATTTTATGCAAAAACAGAAAAGGGTAGTGGTGATGACATGCTTTACTTAAGAGCTAGTGCTTCTATGCCCCTTGTTTCAAGATGTGTAAATGTAGGTGGAAAATTATTACTTGATGGTGGTATTTCAGATCCAATTCCATACCGTTTTATGCTTGATAAAAATGTTGACAAGTGTGTAGTTATTCTTACTCAGCCAGAAGATTATGTAAAAGAAAAAAATCCTTTGCAATTCCTTTTTAATCTTATTTACCAGGGTAAGAAAAAAGGAATATGTAAAGCAATGTCTATTAGGCATGAAGTGTACAATAATCAAACTAAAGAGATTAAAGAATTAGAATCAAAAGGAAAGTTATTTGTAATTAGACCTAAACATAAATTGGATATAGGAAAAACAGAAAAGGACCCAAATAAGCTAGAAAGGGTTTATCAAGAGGGAAGAAGTATGGCTCTTGAAATACTGCCTAATTTAATTAGTTATCTTTCTTAAGTAATTATGCTGTTATGATGTGACCTCTTGTCAATAGCAAGTTTTCATATTTTGATTGAGTTTGGGAAGAACATAGGCTGTCAGTTGTTCGGCACTTGACCATTCTGTTATTCGTGGATTGGTTACCAACAGGTCAATGGTTCGCCAAAAGCCCTTTCAGTCTACCTGCGGGAATTTATTTCAGTCCCATAGCATAATCGAAGATGGCTGAATCATGCACTTACCTGCCTTCTGTTCTTCCCATAGCTCTATTTCATCAGCCATCAGGCTGTAGTTCCAATTGCTGCCATTATGGAGTCCAGGCTACCATTCATTTCCTTCATCCCGTCTACGAATCTGCTGAAGCTGTCCATTATGTGGGAGACTTCAACGCCGAACGATGTGGATCTCCTTGAGACCAATGAATATTCCTTCCTGTTCATTTATGCCTTCTCCTATGCAATGTTCCCGGTCATCATGCCCCAGATGAAGCATGAAAGCTCTCTTGCTCCTGCCATTGTGGCCACATTTGCCGACTTTCCATTCCTCTCCAGCTTTGCAATCTTCTGTTTTATTCTCTTCGAGCCCTTGTCGGCATAGGCTATTACCGAAGGGCTCTGTCCCTGCTGTCTCAGAAGAAGTCTCTTCGACTTCGTATACGGATTGCTTCTCTTTATCCCTTTGGTAGCTTCCGTGAGCAACAGCCTCAGTCTGCTGTTCCCACACTTCGTGATGCTGCCGTATCTTTGGGTATTTCCGCTTGAGTCCTGACTTGGGCAGAGGCCGAGGTAGCTGGAGAACTGCTCAGCGGTGGCAAACCTCTTGAAGTCTCCGATTTCACATACTATCGAAAGTGCGGTATGCGTCTGTATACCGGAGAAGCAGACAAGTTTGTCTACCTTGTCCTTATACCTATCCTCGTTGGCAATTTCCTCTATTGCAGCGTCAAGGTTCGCTATCTTTGCCTCTAGATCCTTCACCTCCTGCCACAAAGTGTCGAATGACAGCTGTAGCATCCTGTTATTGAAGCTTAACGTATCCAGCCAATTCCTATGTTTGTCAGTCCAG
>JAQYFM010000021.1 GCA_028723145.1 Spirochaetales bacterium
CATATTATCCCTACATTTGTAAAACTTTAAGATTTATTTTAATTTCCAAATAATGTCGTTTACAATAAGCTCTTTTTCAAAAGCTTCAAAGGTAGTGTTTTGGCCAATGTGTACATGCTCTATTCCCATAATTCTTGCCCAATCATGCATCATGGCACTATCGACATCATAGCTAAAAACACTGTGGTGAGCGCCTCCGGAGTTTAGACTTTCAATCTAGCTAAAAATCAATAAAATCATCGATTCAGCCCTTAAATGGGCTTTTTTTGTGCTTTTTTAATTATTTTTGTTAGATTTTTCTTTACATACGTCCATATACGTGCTATAATTGTTTCATGCATATAAATGTTATTCCAGAAAAGAAAACAGGTAGAAAACTAATGGTGTTTGTTGAGACTTTCACAGGAGAAGATCGAAAACAGCATTCAAGGACTGTAGAAAAAATAGGATATGTTGATGAATATTTAGATCGTTATGATGATCCAGTGGCTCACTTTAGAGAAGAAGCTAAGAAAAGGACCCAAGAGTTAAAGGAGAATACTAAGGGTAATATTATAAATCTCTCTTTACAGAAAGATGGAATAATGCGTTTTAATGAAAATGGGGAGTACGATATAAAAATTCATTATGGAGATGCCTTCATTGCATGGGTAATACACAGACTTCGTCTTGATAGATTCGTTGACAGCAGAAGGAAGTATCTTAATTGTGGCTATAATCTCACCAATCTAATGAGGCTCTTTATATACGAAAGGATACTCTCTCCTGCGTCAAAACTTAATAACTGGAAAAATAAAGATAGTTATTACGAGAAGATGAACTTTACACAGGCTCAAATATACTCAGGACTGCAGCAGCTTGGAGAATATAAAGAAGACATGCTTGTTCACCTTGATAAAGTAATGAAGGAACTATATGGAAGGCAGACAGGATATGGGTATTTTGATGGAACTAATGTTTATTACGAAATTGAAGATGAAGATGGTTTTAGAGAAAAAGGATGTAGTAAAGAGCACAGACCTCTTCCAATAACACAACTTGGGGTTATGTTGGACTCCAATGGTTTTCCAATGTCATATGATGTGTGGGCTGGTAATACAAATGACTGTATTATGCTACCTCCTGCTGTAAAAAGAGCACGAGAAAAGTTTGATATGAAGCACATGATATATGTAGCTGACAAGGGATTCTATTCTGGTGACACAATTGCAGACATAATAATAAACCATGATGGATATGTTATATCCAATTCTGTGCGTGGGAAAAAAATAGATGGGGAAATAAAGAAAAAGGTGCTGGACAGAAGCAATTATACATACATAGATGCTGCTGGCAAAGAACAAGAAGGATTCAATGAAAGCACTCAGTTCATGTATAAGACGATTGAGACAATTAGTAACCGTAATGTTACAGACATAAAAGGAGATAAAAAGAAGGTTAAGGTCGGTAAACAACTTATAGCGTTCTGGTCACGAAAATATGATGAGAGGGCAAAAATGGACAGAATGGAGACTCTTGAAAAAGCTTTACTGAAAAGCCATACATCTTCAAAGAGTAAGATTGATAACACATATGGTTCAAATAGGTTTCTGTCTACTGAAATAAAAGATGGCGAAGGTAATGTTGTTGAAAACTATAATGCTACTGTTAAATTCAACCAAAATGCAGTTGATGATGTTGAAGAATTGGATGGATTCTATATCATTGAAAGTAATCTTGCTGGTATTGGCTGGTATGATGATACACAGCCGTTTGAGGAAGGACAAACCTGTCGCTGGCGTGAAGATTGGGGCATGCTTCAACTAAATCGGAAACTTACTGCTTTAGATATCATTGGTATATACAGAGGTTTATGGAAAATAGAAGATTCTTTCAGAACTATGAAGTCTTTTCTTAAGATGAGACCTGTATTTGTTTGGTCAAGAAAAAGCTTGGAAGGACATTTCCTAATCTGTTTTCTTTCTCTTCTAATAATGAGAATACTAGAATTTGAGACTGGTAATGAATTCACAACTAGACATCTTACTGAATCTTTACGAAAAGCATTTTTAGCTGAAATTTCTCCTGGAGTTTATATGACTTTATACTACGACGTTGTACTTATGAACCTTTCTAGAAAGATGAATTTAGATGCTAACCAAATGGTTTATACTCAAAAAGATCTTCAAAAATTATTCGCAAGGACTAGAAAAGATTCATAACGTATTTAACAATTTTCTCTATTATAACAAATAACTACTTGCAATACAAGTAGTTATTTCCTTTGTATCCCTAAAGACGGGTTAACAGATATGAGAAGAAAACAAATAATTAATTACTCACCACTTATTAATAATACTCTAAAAGCAGAAATAGGTTTGCTTTGGGTTTTTGGAGGTGAAAGATGAAAAAACTAATACTTTTATTACTCTCTATTTTTTTATTATTAGCTGTTTCTTGTAATTTAACTAATCCAAAGAGTCCTATAGAATTTTTAACTAAGGGTGCATCAACTTGGGAAGAAGTATTTAAAGGCTATTGGGCAGGCTTAAGTGATAGCTATGTCTTCTGGAATATTGATGATGCTAACAACGAATGGGATAATATTTATACAGAGTATCTTCCTAAATTTAGAAGCTTAGGAAAGGTAAATTATGATGATAGAAATACGACTAAAGAAGCTACAATTCTTCTTTTTGATATGTCTAAAAATCTCTCAGATGGACATTTTAGTCTAAATGTTAGAAAAGGAGAAGGACAAGGTAATGAACGTAAATTTTGTCCAGGTGATTTCAGGCTAATTAAAGAGGGACATCCTGAGTTATCCGATAGAGAAATTATAGAAAGTTTTATATTTAAAGAACAAAATATTCTTTTACCAGATGAAGTACTATCAGAAAATGCAAGATATATTTTAGAAAATATATTTAAAGTTCAATTAAACGTTAAATACGATCCTAAACTTGATTCTAAGTTTTCTGAGTACAGTAGTGAAATATTCTACATCCAAGATGAAAGTTATAGTTTAATCAATCCTAAGATTCAGGTGAGAGTTAGAGGATATACTCAGCTCTTACTTTATTCTAATGATTATAAATATGGATCATATGTCGATAATGGTTCAATAAAACCTTGCTCAAATGATACAGATTTTAATACTCATGTTGATGCTGGAGATGCTGGTCCATATTATCCAATTAGTGATTTATCTTGGTATGAATACAATTACGATACATCAACCATAGTGGATGTTATTCCTGTACTTAATGATGCTTTTAAAACTTGGACTCTTGCTCTTGGTGTTAAAGATATGGGATTTGGAGGTAAGAAATCTGTATTAATAGATTTTTATTCTTTATCTGCAATGACTAAAGAAACAGATGTAAATTGTGGTGTTGGTGGTGTCGATTACACTAAAAATACAGTTTATTTCTTATTATCAAGTTTTGATTGCACATCGTATATGGAAATAAATGAAGTTCCTATGACTGAGTATTTAAAGTATTTCCATAAATTAAAGATTGATTCTAATGCAGAAGGTCTAGTTATTGATATGAGAGGTAACATAGGTGGATCTAATGCAGATAGGCAATTACTATTTGGTGACCTTGTTGATGATAAATTTATGTTTGGTTATCAAATAAATAAAACTGGTCTTGGAAGACATGATCTTACACTACCATCTCCTGTATATATTTATCCAGAAAAAGAGTTGTTTGACGAGGTATCAACACTATTCAGTAAACCTGTTGCAGTAATTACAAATAGGTTCACAATATCAAATGGTGAGATGACTACTTTTATTGTTAAAGCCCTAGAAAAAGGTGGTCAAGTTGGTGGAACAACATATGGCGCTCAAGGTACTCTCGTTGGTGACACAATAAGTGTTGGTGCAGGTCAATTTTGTGTTGGTGATGTAATTACATCTGTTTATACACCTTATGCCCAAATTTTAGATATAAACAAAAAGAGTTATGAAGGAAAAGGTTGTACACCTGATGTTGAAATTCCTTTTGATGAAACTGAATTTTGTGAATCTAATGATGCTCGTTTAAATGCAGGCTTTAAGTGGATAAAAGATCATATATAAACACAAATAAGTGAATAATCTAATACTCCTATGGGTAATACCTTTAGGAGTATTTCTTTTATCAATTATAAATAGAAAAAATCAACTTTTTATTATTATTCATAGGAGGTAATAAAAACAAAAGAGAAGTAAATCTTTGTAATACTATCTCAAGAAGTTATTAATAAGGAAATGTATGTTGAAATCAAAAGAAAAATATACAGAGGAAGAAAGAGCGATAGCGAGGTCACTACGTCCTAT
>JAQYFM010000022.1 GCA_028723145.1 Spirochaetales bacterium
TTCTCTTTAGCAATCTCTTCTAAACGCAATAATAGCTTTCTTCCTATTCCACTTTTCCTATATTCTTTTTCAACTACAAAATAATCGATGTAAATAGAATCGAAATCACGAGTAGCGGTAAGGCCTCCAATAAAGTGCCCAGATTGTTCTTCTACGAGGTTAATTGTTTCACTATCTATGAAAAACTGTCTGTTATATGACCTTAATACACTTCTAATTAATTCTGCTGTTTCTTCTTTGTTATCTTGATACATATTAGCTTAATTATATTATTGACACTAATTAATTTGCAAATATCATTAAGCTATGTTATTTATAGGACCACATGTATCAATTTCGGGATCTGTTGCCAATGCACTTGATAGAGCAAAAGAATTAGGTGCAACAGGCTTTGCAATATTTACAAAAAACCAAAGACAATGGAAAAGTCCAGAGTTAAAGGAAGAAGACATTGTTCTTTTTAAGGACAAAATGAATAGCTATGGCTATAGTAATTCATGTATTTTGCCTCATGCAGGATACTTAATTAACTTAGCAACTCCAGATGAAGAACTTAGAATTAAGTCATTAAACTTATTTTTAGAGGAAGCTAGAAGGATAACATCTCTAGGCTTAGATATTATTAATATCCATCCAGGTTCATACAAGGAAGGATCAATAGAGGATGGTATTAAACGCTCTGCAATGATGATTGATGAAGTCCTTTCACAATTTCCAAATATAAAAATCGCAATAGAGAACACCGCAGGGGCAGGTACTATTTTAGGCTCTTCTTTTAAAGAACTTTCTATGATACTTGATAATATTAAAGCCTCTGATAGAGTTGGCTTTACGCTTGATACAGCTCATCTATTCGGTGCTGGTTATGATGTAAAAAATGAACCAGATAAAGTCCTTGATCAGTTTTTCTCATACTTTGGAAGTGAAAAACTATTTGGAATGCACCTTAATGATTCAAAGGTTCCTCTTGCTTCAAATAAAGATCGTCATGATAGTATTGGAAAAGGTCTTATAGGACTTGATGCATTTTTAACAATTGTTAAGCGAAAAGAAGTTCAGAATATTCCATTAATTCTTGAAACACCGGATGAGAGTCTATGGAAAGCTGAAATATCAACACTTTTAGGTAGGATTTAGCGAAAAAAATTCATAAAACAAGAAAAATTTATCATATTAATTTCACACAATCCTTACAAAGATTTTACTTTTATTTTACACTGTCTGATGAAATATTAATCTTTGAGGAAACAAATGGATCTTGTTGATGCACTAACCTTATTAGGCGGCGTTTCACTTTTTTTGTTTGGAATGACGCTTATGGGAGATGCTCTCAAGCTTGTAGCAGGTAATAAGCTTGAAGTAATACTCTACAGATTATCAGGAACTCCCGCCAAAGGCATATTGCTTGGAACTGGAGTAACCGCGGTCATCCAGTCGTCGTCTGCGACATCTGTAATGGTAGTTGGTTTTGTAAACTCCGGCATGATGAAGATGAAGCAAGCAATATCAATAATCATGGGAGCCATTATAGGTACTAGCGTAACTGGATGGATTATTTCTCTTTCTGATATCGGTGGCGGTGGTGGAGGTCTATTAGACTTACTATCAACAGAGTCTCTATCAGCAATAACTGCTATTATTGGTATCTACCTAAGAATGTTTTCAAAGAAAAGAGAAAAACAAAGAATCGGTGACATTCTTCTAGGTTTTGCAATATTAATGTTTGGAATGAAGTCAATGAGTTCATCTGTATCAGGTCTCAGAGACTCAGAAGTATTTATTAATCTATTAACTACATTCACAAATCCTTTCCTTGGCATCTTAATTGGTATGCTCTTTACAACAGTAATTCAAAGTGCTTCTGCTGCAATCGGTATTTTACAAGCACTTTCCTCAACTGGAGCAATTACCTTTGAAATTGCACTTCCAATTATAATGGGTATTGCAATTGGTGCAGCAGTACCAGTATTACTATCAGCATTTGGTGCTTCTGTCGATGGAAAGAGAACAGCAGTATCATATTTAGTTATTGATGTTCTTGGTGCATTTATTTTCTCAATTATCTTCTATCTACTTAACTCAATAATTCATTTTTCATTCATGACTATGCCTTTAAGAAGCGTCAATATCGCACTTTTAAATACAGTATTTAGAGTTGTAATCGTATTGTTATTAATGCCTCTAACTTCTGTAATTGAACGTATTATTGCCATGATAATAAAAGATGATGAGAAGTCACAAGATAAAGAACTTGACGATATCGAACGCCTAGAAGAAAGATTTTTATCATACCCACCACTTGCAGTTGAAAACTCTAGAATTGCTATTAATAAAATGGGTGAACTTGCCTTAAAGAATATTACTGATGCTTTAGATTTATTAACTCTTTCTTACTCTGATGAAGGCTTTAATGAAGTAGAAAGAATAGAAGGTATTATCGATAAATATGAAGATCGAATTGGTACATATCTTACCAAGGTCACAGGAAGGGAACTTCCTGCTGATTTAAATCGTTCAGTTACTAAATATCTTCATACCTTAACCGACTATGAAAGAATTAGTGACCACGCCTTAAATATTGCTCAAAGTGCTCGTGAAATTAAAGAAAAGAATATTGTTTTCACAACTGAAGCAGGTAAAGAAATAAGAAATATCTGTGCTGCACTTGAGAAAATTCTTGCCATGATAGTAGAAGCCTTTAATGATAATGATATTGAGCTTGCTTATCATGTTGAACCACTCGAAGAAGTAATTGATGAGCTTTGTAGCCAGATGAAAGCTAACCACATAGCCCGCTTAACTGCAGGTTACTGCACACTCTTAAATGGTTATATTTACAACGATTTAGTTGGTAACTTTGAAAGAGTTTCTGACCACTGCTCCAATATTGCAGCTACAATGATTGAAATGGAAGGTGGTGTTCTTGGAATTCATACCTATACAAATGATATTAAAGATCACCACACACATAACTTTGAAGAAAACTATAAGTTATTTAAAGAACAGTTTTCTATACAATCAACGAAGTAGTAAGAATGGCAGGAAATCCTGCCATTTTTGCTTTATTTAATTAATTGTTTGATCCACTCTTTCTCTTTAGTCGAAATTTTACCATCAATTGCACAAATTAGCATACAAATGATAATGATATCTGCCTTCATTTCATCAGAAAAAAGTCCTATTAAATCAACCATCTCATCTGTGATTTTCTTCAGCTCTTTTCCCTCTTTCTTTAAGCTCTTAAATACTTTGGCACATGAATCATAATCAATATTATCACCTAAGAAAGCATGCAAAAGTGGATAGATTAAAGCATATTCCTCTTCAGAAAGTCTTCCATCAGCATCGATTGCAGCAAAGATAAAAGATTGAAATAGTTCAATTCCCGATATCCCATCTGTAGAGAAATTCACAAGTACAGGTAGTATCTTTGAAGATTTCTCTGCTAGAACATCTGCATAGGTAATAGCATCAATTTGTTCAAATTCCTTAACGATTTTATTAAAATCTTTCATCGATTTTCTCCTTTAAATGAGAAAATAAGTTTAATTTTTTAAATCGTCAAATCTTTAACCCACTTATATTTTTTATAGTGATACATGGTCCATGGGATTTTTCCTATCTCATCAAGACAGGTACAACCATATACAATTATTACAGGCCATGACAAAAAGAAGGTTCCAAAGAAGGCAAGAGGAATAGCAATGCCCCACATAGTTACACATAATGAGTAAAAGTCAAAATATGTGTCACCCCCTGCAGCAAACATTCCATTAATTACAACAGAGTTAATTGAGCAACCGACCATATAAATTGACAGCATAATTGCTATTTCTATGAAGTTTATTGTTGCACCTTCTGATAACTTTACAATCATAAGTGATGGATAAACTGTAATTAATGTAAGTATTAAAGATAAGAAACCACAAATAACAGATATTATTACTAGCCTATCTCCATATTCCTTAGCTCTTTGAAGCTCTCCACTTCCAAGTTCATATCCAATTAATATTGCAGCACCACCTGCTAAACCTTTCATAAAGCAACAAACTAAACTTCTAACAACTGATGCAACTGAGTTTGCAGCAGCAGCATCAACACCCATGTGTCCC
>JAQYFM010000023.1 GCA_028723145.1 Spirochaetales bacterium
TGTTGTGTTATAAAAGTTTTTATGAAGCTTATCAATGTTATCTCTAAGCTCTTTGAATTCACTAAGTTTAGATGCAAAAAGGTTAGTTGATAAAATAAGTGAAATTAATAAAAGAATAATAACTCTTTTCATGACTATTGAGTGTAGCATATATATTTATTTTATTGTATTTTTTCAGATAGTAAATTTTTTTAAGAGGGTTTCCATGAGAATAACACTTAAAAACTTAAAAAGGGATTATGGAACACTGCATGCAGTGCAGGATGTGTCACTTTCTATCCCATCAAATAAAATATATGGAATAATTGGTAGATCTGGAGCTGGAAAATCAACACTTGTTCGTTTGGTAAGTATGCTTGAAAAGCCAGATAGTGGAGAAGTTTGGTACGATGATGAAAGAGTTGATAATCTTTCAAAGAAGGATTTAATTCAAAAGCGTCGAAGAATTGGTATGATTTTCCAAAACTTTAATTTGTTTTCATCACGTAATGCGCTTGAAAATATTGCTTATCCAATGGAGATTTGCCATATGGATAAAGCTTATATTAAACAAAGAAGTGAAGAACTTCTTAGCTTAGTAGGCTTAGAGGGTAGAGGAGATGCTCCTATTTCAACTCTCTCTGGTGGACAAAAGCAGAGAGTTGCAATTGCTAGAGCTCTTGCAGTCCAGCCAGATATCTTATTTTGTGATGAAGCAACTAGTGCACTTGACCCTCAAACAACTAGAGCAATTTTAGCTTTGATAAAAGAAATTCAAAAGAAAATGAACCTTACTGTTGTCATGATCACACACCAAATGGAAGTAGTACGTGATGCATGTGACTATGTAGCTGTTCTAGATTCAGGTAGAGTTGTAGAAGAGGGTAAGGTGAGTGATGTATTTGCATCTCCTGTTTCTGATGTAACAAAGGATTTCCTCTCAAGTGGTACTAATGTAAGCCAATCTGTTGTTAGATGGTCTACTGAGCCTGGACATTATACACTTCGCTTCCGTGGACAAGCTACAGATACTCCAATTATTAGCCGTGTAACAAAGGAAACCGGAGCTCTATTTAATATTCGTGCAGCTGGTGTCCAGACAGTTAATGGGGAAGATATGGGTATGATGGTACTCGATATCGGGCCAGATGAAGAGACTGCAAAAATAGCAATTGAAAAGCTTAAGGAAGGCGGAATTATTGTGGAGGCTACAAAATGAATCAAATGATGAATCTTGTATTAAAAGCTACAGGTGAAACACTTGTAATGGTATTCTTTTCAACAATTTTTTCATTAATCTTAGGCCTCCCATTAGGTGTATTACTTCACGTTACATCCTCAGAAGAGCAGGGTGGAATTATTCCAAAACCACTTTTAAATAGTGTGCTTGGAAGAATTGTAAATGTATTAAGAAGTTTTCCTTTTATTATTTTGATGATAATCTTAATTCCACTTTCACGCCTAATTGTTGGAACAAGTATTGGAACTAAGGCTACTATTGTTCCACTTTCAATAGCAGCAGCTCCATTTGTTGCTAGAATTATTGAATCAGCACTAAAGGAGGTTGATCCAGGAGTAGTGCAGGCTGCTAAGGCAATGGGATCAACAAATGCTCAAATAATCTTTAAAGTATTACTTCCTGAAGCAATGCCATCTTTAGTTTCTGGTATTACTCTTACAATAATTAACCTTATCGGTTACTCTGCTATGGCTGGTGCTATTGGCGGTGGTGGTCTCGGAGACTTGGCAATTCGATATGGTTATCAGCGCTTTAGACCATCATACATGGTTGCAGCTGTACTTGTAATCTTAGTACTTGTTGAAGTAATTCAAATAGTTGGTAATAAGCTTTCGGCTAGACTTTTAGCATCAAGATGAAAAAAGAATTACGTTCATATCTTAAAGAAATAAAACATAGAATTCCAATTAAAGAAATCTTTCCTGGGCTAGGAAAAGAAATAGAAATACTAGTTACAGGAAAGGAGCTTTTTAGTGAAGTTAATTCAAATATTCCATCAAGTGATGTGATTGATTATCTCGAAACTGTTGCTTCAAACCTTCCTAAAGGTGCAGAGCTTTCTATTGTTGTAGATGATGAAGTTGATTTTGCTAGAGTTCAAACAGCATATAAAAACTTTATTGCACTTTCTCTTAAACGAAGAATAAATGAATTAAGAGCTTTAACCTTTAAGGTAAGTGCATTTTTACTTGTTGGTGCATTACTATTAATTATTTCTTATTTTTTAGAGGGTTTAGCAAAAAGAGTTGTTTATGATGCAGTTAATATTATTGGAGGGTTTTCAATTTGGGAAGCTGCTGATACCTTTGTGTTTGCAAGATCTGAAAAAAAGAAGGAAGTTATTACTTTCTTACGACTTTATAAAGCAAATTGGAAGAATAGGGATATAAGTTAAGTAGGTTTTATTGAATATTAAATGAATAAAAATTTAATTTTTTGCATAAAACCTATTGCATTTTATTTTTGATGTCGATATTCTGATGCTAAGCTATCGAAGTAAAGGAGATTTGAACATGACAAATAATATTTTCACAATGTGTTCTATTTCTATGATGGCTTCTACAATGATGATGCCCGTTTGGGCATGATATTTTAATTTAACATCTTTTTATAATCAAAAATCAAAAAATCATTAAAATGTTGAACATCCATATGTATTTTTGGATGGTGAAGGAGTATATCATGAAAAAATTATTTGTTGTTTTATTTGTTGTATTATTAGCACTTACATCTGTTTTCGCTCAAGGTGCTAAAGAAGAAAAAAGCTCAAATGTCATCACAGTTGGCGCAACCCCTGATCCTCATGCAATTTTACTTAACTTAATCGTTGATGACCTCGCAGCTGAAGGTTATACACTAAAAGTCGTTGAGTTTACAGATTATGTAACACCTAATGATGCATTAGAGAGTGGTGAAATTGATGCTAACTACTTCCAGCACATTCCATACCTTGAATCATTTAATACAGAGCATGGTTATCACCTTGTAAATGCTGGTGGTATCCACGTTGAACCTCTTGCTCTTTACTCTAAGAAGGTATCTTCACTCTCAGATTTAAAGAATGGTGCAACAATTGCTATTCCTAATGACCCAACTAACGAAGGTAGAGCACTTCTTCTCTTACAGTCAGCTGGTTTAATTAAGCTTTCAGATAAATCTGGCTTAGAGGCAACACCTGCTGATATCACAGAAAATGCTAAGGGCCTTAAGTTTAAGGAAATTGAAGCTGCAACACTCCCAAGAGTTCTTGCCGATGTTGATGCTGCAGTAATCAATGGTAACTATGCAATTCCTGCAGGTTTAATTGCAACTCGTGATGGTTTTTTCGTTGAAGGTGCAGACAGCCCATATGTAAATGTTATCGCAGTTAAGGCTGGTCGTGAAAACGAAGCTGGTATCCAGGCTCTTGTAAAAGCTCTTAAGAGTGAAAAAGTTGCTAAATATGTTAGCGAGAAATACCCAAACGGTGAGGTTGTTCTCGTAAAATAATAAAATTGTTGTTATATATGCTGCGAAAAACCCTCACGCTTGCGTGTGGGATGAAAACAGCTTTTTTTCTTGACAAATAACTAGAATAATTAAATATTCTGTTTATATAATAAAAATAGGTTAAAAATCTAATAATAGGGAGAATGACTATACTTCCTTGCTGAGAAGCAGAAATTTATCGCTAATGTGGTCGTTGGACTGCTTGATAATGAAAGTCCTGATTCAAATAGGCTTACACTTGTAACTCCAAAGTCTGAAAATGATGTACGATTACAAGCTACTCTTGGTAATCAGAACCCCATGGGCTTGCCCGTGGGAGCAGTCAGGTCCCTTCCAAGTCCGCCCTGACAGATTGCCGTGGTGTCTCCGATCGTCTCAGCGGCCGAGACGAGGAAAACCAGTGTCACCGATACGATTGCCCCCAGGTCGAATCTAGGTAATGTGACGAAGAGGCGGGGGAAGGACACAAAGCCAAGTTCATTCACAGTATGTACCATGGAAGAAAAGTCGACCATGCCGAAGAAGATCGAGATGACATAGCCTACGGCAAGACCCATGAGGACGTACAGGTTCCTGATGAAGCCCTTGATGAAGGAATGGAACAGGAGACATGCAAGCAGCGTGATGCCACCCACCGTCAGATTCTGCCAGGAACCCATGGGATATGCCCCTGAGGATGCCAGGGTGGAGATGCCCGTTGAGAGCAGGGAAAATCCGATCGTGGTCACGACGGACGCTGAGACCACAGGGGTTATGAAGCGCCTCCAGTATTTCGCCGTGAGTCCCAGAATACCCTCAATGCACCCTCCGACGATTACCGCCCCTATCAT
>JAQYFM010000024.1 GCA_028723145.1 Spirochaetales bacterium
ATTTCCTTCTGAATCCTTCATAGGGAAAAGATATTTTTCAGAAGGCTTGGTTTTTAGCATTTCTTGTTCTTTTTCAAGGTAGTTATCTTCCATCAAGGAATCTTCATCATAATACAGACAATTGAGAATTTCATTGACCATTTCAAGGTCATTATCTGAAACATTTTGGTCGATAATGTATAGTAATCCATTATCATAGTCTCGTCCTGTAATTTTATCTTCTGAATTTAGAATTTCCTTCATATCCTTCTGTTCAGGTCTGTCGTTGTCATATACATACATGCCGTCCCATGTAATATTCCCATATTCATCTTGGTAAGGTTTTGAAATATTAATCACAGAATATGCACTAGATAAATTCCTTGATCTAGACCAAGGAATATCATTTATAACGGTTGCTTCTACTTTAAAATCATCACCTTCATATTCTTTAGAAGTTGAATAACCTGACATGAAGTTTGTTACGATGGAATATACTACACCATCTTCCTTACTTATCTTTACGGTTTCACCGTTCTCGATATTTGCAGGATTAACTCTTTCTTCATCAGGTTTACCGTTATTAAAGGTAAGAAGTGTCTCTATGTAACCAATTTCGCTATATGCTGAAATTAAAATGCAAGTTTTAAGATTATCTGAAGATACAGAGGCATCACTTTGTCCAAAAGGAAAAAGATTGATTTCTCCTTTTGTTTTTATGTAAGAAATTTTACTTGTTCCATCAGAATAGATATAAATAACTCTATAAATAAAATTGGTTTCTTCATTTGTATCATTAAATTTGAGTATTAGAGAATTCTGACAATCACTATCTTTGTATTTAGTACTAACAACACTACCATCATATTGTATTGTCAATTCATTAGTTCCAGCTGACCATTTACTCTCTGTTTCATCTATTTTTAGATTTGGTTTATCTACTTCTGGAAGGAGAAATGATTCATTTTCGATTTTTAGTATTTCATTATCAAACATTGAGAACCAAAGTACTGGCGCTATGACTCTTAGTTCATCATTTTCAATAGTGAATACTTTAATCGGGCTTGATTCACCAATAGATATTGTATCTTCTTCTTTAAAAGTTTTTTCACCAAGCTTAATTGAAGATACTTTGCTTTTAATTTTACCTACATTTACATAACTAAATGTTTCTGAAGATGAAATATCTTTCATCGCCTTTTCACTATCTTCAGCAAGATTGTCACTGATGGTGAAAAGATCAGAGTGGTAACCGCATAAGGTACAGCTTCCATTTTTTATTATATGATAACCACTCTCGATGTTACTACATCCTTCAACCGTACAGTGCCTAACATGTGTGGATTTACCATCATTGGTCCATTGAGTATATTCATGATTTAAGAGTAGGTTGATGATGATATCTGAATTTACAGTGTATTTTTCACCTGCAGCATATGGCCTATTGGCAATGGTTGCAGTGTAACTATGGCCGTTGATTATCTTTTCTGGAAATGTAATTACGGTTCCATTTTTTACTTCAGAGGGAATTTCTGCAAGTGAATAATCTCCAATTATTGTAATCTTTCTAATTACATCTTGAGGCCCAGATGTTGAGTGATTACAAGAAATAAAAGTGAAAAGTAGCATTAATGTAATAACTACTATTAATATTTTTCTTCTGTGCATATATCCTATATCCTTTAATATCAACTTTAAATACGCTTTTACAACTTAAAATAAAGGCCGTCATTATTTGATAACGGCCAGTATTTTTAAAACTATTCTTGATTACTTACGAACTTTGATGTAACCAGGATTGTCTTTGGTTATTTCTCCTTTTCCATCTTCTGTAATCTTTAAGAGTATATATCCAGCCCCAGAGAATGCTTTTGGACCAAAGTCAGTTTCATCTGCCCATGTATTTGCTTTTGTTACTTTGTCGTACTCTTCCTTTAAAACTTCAGGAGAAAGTGTGCCTTCCGATGGAATTAAACCACTGATTTGAATATTAAAATCTTCTGCTTTTTTGACTCCATCATCAGTCTTGCCGAGAATTACTGTTCTTCCGATAATTTTTCCATTATAGTAGAATCGTTTGTATATACTGCCAGAGAATTCATATTTATTAGTAGTTACATCCTTTAGCTTGTAATATGCAAGGCTCTTGATATCTGTCTCACAGTTTTTCAGGACCGTAATTTCAATTTCCTTAGTTATATATCCTTCTGGAATGTCAGGGCTTTCAATCGCTATGCCTGCATAAACCTTATTTTCTGATGATTTATACATATCTT
>JAQYFM010000025.1 GCA_028723145.1 Spirochaetales bacterium
GTCAACTACCGCCACCCTAAAGGGTGCCAGCTTGCAACTGCCCAGCAGTACTAACGGCTTCTAGCCTCCTGCCTTTAATTCCTGCAGTTTCCTTCTATGGACTTGCAGATGGCGTTACATCGTGGGGCAATTGACTGTGCCCCAGACTGTCAGAATTTATCCAACAACCTTTTTTATCTTATCTACCCCTCTCTGATAGATATTCATTGCCCCTATTCTGTCATCATTGCTTCTATAACCACAATGCTTACATGTATACATTCTCTTACTCCTGTCTCTTGCGCTCTTTTCGATATGATGGCAGATAGGACAGATCTGGGATGTATACCTTGGATTTACATAAATTACAGAATCTCCAGCAAGCCTTGCCTTATATTCGAGTTTCTCTTGGAAATCATAATAAGGCCATGAGACGCTGATGTATCTGTTTTTTCTTTTGACCTTTGTAGTTGCTGCTCTTACACCTGAGAGGTCTTCAAGGACGAATGTTGTTCCTCTTTCCGCTTTGGCTACGAGTGTCTTTGCCAATACATGGTTCATGTTATTGACATAGCGGTTTTCTCTTTTGCCGATAGCCTTGAGCCTTCGCCTGGAAGATGATGTATTTCGCTTCTGCAAAGATTGCCTTACAGCTTTATATTTAGCTCTCGTTTCCTTTAGCTTTGTTCCACTGTAGAACTTTGTTTTCTCGCCATCGTATGTAACTGCATGATTTATTATCCCCCTGTCTATTCCAACAACCTTATTATCATCAAAACAGAACTCTGGAGAATCCAGCTTTATCGAGGTATACAAATATGCCTTGTTTTTAGAGATGACAAGCTTTGCTCCTCCAAACCTTGTGCTTTCATTTATATATCGTTCATATCCCTTTGCAGAGAATGGCACCTTTATCCTCTTATCAAGGGTATTAAGAGAGACAATGCCTTTACTAATGTTAATAGACCAATCACGATTAGCCACAAAATCACATTGAGAAATAGAGAATGATACAGGTTTATTCAAATCAGCTCTCTTCTCTGGACTATACTTGCCGACAACAGTTCTTGTAACAGATATTGCCATCTGCGATTTTAATCCAAGCTCTGAACGAAGATAAGTATAGCTCATCTTCTGAAGGTTGATTCTGTTATATTCCCCCTGATGGAAAGCAAGGTTTGAGACATAATTACAGGCGTCTCTATATGCATCAGAAACGTCTTGAAGAAGCTTAAATTCATCTTCAGACACATGCAATAAGAGTTTAGCTGTAATTACTGTTTCCATATTAGTATTATACTACTTTATTACTTATGATACAAGTCTTTACGCAATTCCTTCGCCTCCTTAAAAGGAGTCAACTTCCTTGCGTGTTTTCATGTGAATTAAAAAGCTTTTCAAGCTCACCAATAACTCCATTCACCATAACGTTTAATGATAAATTATTTACCCCTATCACAATATTACTACAAAGATTAACAGGAATTAATAATCTTTTTGCATGGCTTTTTCCTACAGCTTTAGCCATCTTCGCAGTTACCTCACCAAAAAGAGAATTGGCAATAACAATACCAATAGGACCAATAATTACATCAGCATCCTTTACATTTACCTTTAATGGGTTTTCACCGGTAGCAGAAATATCTGCCCCTGCTTTTAACATAGCTTGGGTTGCTACCGCATTGGTTCCAATCGCAACCACTTCAGCCTTTGAACCAAAATTAGTTTTTATCGCACTTACGACTTGCTTTCCTAGTCCGCCACCTTGTCCATCAATTACAACAATCTTCATAAGAAATAATCTTAAAAAAAAAGAAAAGGCCGTGCAAGATACACGACCTCAAATAAAGTATTTAAGAAAAGCTTATTTCTTTTCAGCCTTTTTCTTCTCTTCGTACTTCTTCTTAAGTTCATCAGAAACACTCTGTGGTACTTTACCATACTTAGCAACTTCCATTGTGAACTCAGCCTTACCCTGAGAGAGAGAACGGAGAACTGTTGAGTAACCGAACATCTCTGAGAGTGGAACTTCAGCAATAACCTGACACTGGTTATTATCTTCAGTTGAACTTACAATCATACCTCTTCTCTGGTTGATAGAACCGAAGATGTTACCCTGGAACTCTGATGGACCTTCAACTTCAACCTTCATGATAGGCTCAAGAATAGCTGGCTTTGCCTTCTCATATGCTTCACGGAATGCACCAAGAGCTGCAGTCTGGAATGCCATATCTGAAGAGTCAACTGGGTGCCAAGCACCATCGTTTACTACACATCTAACACCTACTACAGGGAATCCAATCTGAGTACCCTTCTTCATAGCTGTCTGGAAGCCCTTATCACAAGATGGGATATATTCTGTAGGAATAGCACCACCCTTAACTTCATCAACAAATTCGTAGTCCTTAACATCCTCACCATCAACCTGAACGATTGGTTCAATGTAACCAGCAACACGTGCGTACTGACCAGAACCACCAGTCTGCTTCTTGTGTGTGAAGTTAAAGTCTGCTCTCTGAGTGATAGCTTCTCTGTATGCTACTTCTGGCTGACCAACTTCTACTTCAGCCTTATACTCTCTCTTCATTCTCTCAATGTAAACATCGAGGTGGAGCTCACCCATACCCTTAATGATTGTCTGAGAAGATTCAGGATCAACATAAGTTTGGAATGTTGGGTCTTCCTTAGTAAATCTGTTGAGAGCCTTAGCCATGTTATCAGCTGCTTTCTTATCAACTGGCTTGATAGCAAGTGAGATAACTGGGTTAGGAACATACATACTTGTCATTGAATAGTTAACACCAGGAGCACAGAATGTATCACCTGAAGCACAGTCAATACCAAAGAGTGCAGCAATTTCACCACATCCAGCTTCGTTGATATCTTCCATTGTTGAAGCATGCATCTTAACAAGACGACCAACACGGAACTTCTTTCTTGATCTTGTGTTGAAAAGTTCATCACCCTTCTTAATCTTACCCTGATAGATACGGATGTAAGTTAACTGACCGAACTGACCATCTTCAAGCTTGAATGCAAGAATAACTGGTGGAAGGCTGTCATCTGAAGGAAGCTCAATTTCCTTTTCATTGTCATCAAGGTCGAGAGCATAGTTATGAACATCTGTTGGGTTTGGAAGGTAATCGATAACACCATCAAGGAGCTTCTGAATACCCTTGTTCTTATAAGCAGAACCCATGAATACTGGTACTAAGCGAAGTGCAATAGTTTCTTCACGAACTACCTTCTTGATGAGGTCAACTGTTACTGCATCCTCAAGCATAGCTTCCATGAGCTCTTCTGAGTTCATTGAGATTGTATCAAGGAGCTCTTCTCTCTTGCTCTGAGCTTCATCTAATAATGATGCTGGGATTTCTGCTTCTCTGATACCCTTTCCATCTTCACCTGCATCGAAGTAATAAGCCTTCATCTCAACAAGGTCTACTACACCTTCGAGCTTATCTTCAAGGCCAATTGGAATCTGCATGAGTACAGCATTAAGACCGAGCTTCTCACAAAGCTGATCCTTAACACGATAAGGATTAGCACCAGAACGGTCACACTTGTTTACAAATGCGATACGTGGTACATGATATCTCTTCATCTGACGGTCTACTGTGATTGACTGAGACTGAACACCACCTACTGAACAGAGGACAAGAATTGCACCATCAAGAACTCTGAGTGAGCGTTCTACTTCAATTGTAAAGTCAACGTGTCCCGGAGTATCGATAACGTTAATTTCGTGACCCTTCCAGAATACGTTTGTTGCAGCAGATGCAATTGTAATACCTCTTTCTCTTTCGAGCTCCATTGAGTCCATGGTTGCACCAACGCCGTCTTTACCCTTTACATCGTGGATAGCATGAATCTTGTTACAGTAGTAAAGGATACGTTCACTGAGTGTTGTCTTACCTGAGTCGATATGAGCACTGATACCAATGTTTCTCATATCCAGAAGGTTGTTTGCCATAATATAAAACCTCTTAAATATAAAATCACTGTTAGAATACAAATGTGCAAGCTCTATCACTTGCACCCGATTTCGCATAATATTCGTTTTATTATAATTGTGCAAGTAAGTTAGTGAAAAAAATAAGGTAAAAACTATTTAATCTTTTTATTCTATGCTAATATTCCTAAAAATAGGAGTTATCTATGAAAACAGTTTTTGAAATGATTATCGATAATGAGATTCCTTCAGTCAAACTTTATGAAGATGATGTATGCATTGTAATATTAGATATTAATCCAATCCAAAAAGGCCACGCATTAGTTATTTCTAAAAAACCATATCCACGTTTTACTCTTGCTCCACAAGATGAATTATCCCACATGATGGAAGTAGCAAAAAGAGTTGATTTAAAGATGAGAGAAGTACTCGGTGCTGATGGTACAAATATTATGATCAACAACGATCCTGCATCAGGCCAAGAGGTTCCACACCTTCATATCCATGTTATTCCACGTTACACTGGTGATGGCAAAGGGTTTGTTTTAAATAAAGATAAATATGATGATAATGAAATAGCCAGCTTTGGAGAAAAGTTATGTCTAAATTAAGGTGGATTATTCTTTTTTCACTTTTAATATTCCTTCTTTTTGGGTGTGCAACCTACACTTCTTCAATGGGTTTTGAGAAAATTTCTTTAGAAGAAAATGTTAATTTAAAAGAAACTAGATACAGAGTAATTCTAGATGAAAAGCAAAAAGCAGAAGAGGAAGCAAGACTTGCTCAAGAAAAATTAGAAGCTGAAATAAAGGCTCAAGAAGAAAGAATTATTAAAGAACGTCTTGCTGAAGAAGAACGTATAAAGGCTGAACAGCTTGCTGAAGAAGCAAGAATTGAAGCTGAGAAAAAGGCAGAAGAGGAGCGTATTGAGGCTGAAAGATTAGCCGAAGAAGCTCGTCTTGCTGAAGAAGAAAGAATTCAAGCTGAAAAAGAAGCTGAAAGATTAAGACTTGAAGCAGAAGAAAAAGCTCGCTTAGAAGCTGAACGTTTAGAAGCCGAAAGGCTAGCTGAAGAAGAAAGACTTATTAATGAAAAGAAGGCTGAAGAAGAACGCTTAGCAGAGGAAGCAAGACAAAAGGCTGAAGCTGAAAGGAAAGCAAAAGAAGCTGCTTTTGCTCAATCACTTGCAAAAGCAAGAAGACTTAATGCTTATCCTCAAGACCTTAATTCAATGGGACTACCTCATATCTATCGTCCAGTTGATGCCCCAATTTTAAAGGATGATTCATTCACAAAGCTTGATGTTTTATTTATTCCTCTTGGATTTACTCAAAATATCGATACTCAAGTAATAGCAGATTCAGTTAAAGACATAAATGCTGATTTTATCTTTATTACAGGATTATTATCTGACCGTGTTGAGTTATCAAAAGCTCTTGGTAAGGATACAGTTACTTTTAAAAATGGTTCAATTATCTTTAATTCAAGCTTAATTGAAGCATCTGATACATCTGCAAAGTTTAAAGTTTCAGAAAGTAAAGATATTGAATTATGTATTTATGCACTCTCTGAAAAAGGTGCTGTTAATGCAAAGGACGCAGCAAGTTGGGTTGAATATATTAATGCTCAAAGTGAAAAAGATTGTAAAGAAGTACTTTCAAGTGTTGAGAGTTTATCAGATAGTGAAGTAATTTATGCACTCTCATCTTCTCAGCCTAGTTCTCTTGACTGGTCAATTTTTACACCATATCAATATAGAACAGATGCATCCTTTACTATCTCAGATGAATTAAATAAAGACTATAGTGATACATATAGAGCTACACATTTCTCAGAGGAAACAGATGGAGGAATTACTTTTAATTCTTCAAAACTATCTGAGCGTTTAGATTTTTTATACACTAAGGGGTTATTAGAGGTATCATCAACAACACTTGCGGTAGCTGGATTATCAAATAATGACATTGCACGTTTTGCTATTCTTGCAACGTATATTGTACCTTAATCTTGCCTTCCGAGTATTATGACACTATATTTTTTATAAGGAGATTTTGAATAAGATGATTTATCATGTAAATAAAGAAAATTTTGAAAAGGCTGTATTAAAGAGCCCTGTTCCAGTTCTCGTTGATTTCTTTGCAACTTGGTGTGGTCCTTGTAGAATGCAAGGTCAAATACTCGAACGCTACGAAAAAATGCATAGCGATGAGGAAGTTAGACTTGTTAAGATTGACTGCGATGAAGAAGCAGAACTAGCAAGAGAATATGGTATTGAAACAATTCCTACTCTACTTGTTTTTAAGAATGGAGAACTAGTTGAAAGAGTCTCAGGTGTTAGACGGGAGAATGAACTCGACCGACTCCTTGGATTATAACACTAGGTTAATCTTTATATAATTTATTAGACACTCAATACTATTTTCAATTTCCCACCAAGTTTTTATAAAATGAGGTGGGTTTATTTTTTTATGCTCTTTATGAAAAAATGAAGAGGAAAATAATTTTTTTCTTTAACTAGTATAAAAATTGTTTTATTAGTTAATTCTCATTACACATGATTATCCAAGTATAATTTAATCAAGTTAAAAAATTCTATAATCACTTATAATACAATAGTTTATAACAATTAAACGTATAAATAGTATAATTCAAAGTTAATATTTTTTTCATTTTACTTCTATTATTCATAGGAGGTAATAAAAAGTAAGAGATAGTAAGTCTTAGTAGTACTATCTCGCCAATGATTAATTATAGAGATAAATTATAATGAAAATAAAATATACCAAAGAGGAAATAGAGCTTGCAAAAGCTCTACGACCTATTAATGATGCTTTGTTTCGAACTATGGCAAAGGATAATATTCCTCTTGTAGAGCATATTATTCGGGTAACGCTAAATAGAGATGATATATCTATTTTGAGGGTAAATACACAAGATGATATCCATCTCTTTTCCTTTCAACACTCTGTTATTCTCGATTGTCTTGGAGTAGATAGTAATGGAGTCTTATATGATATTGAAGTACAAACAGTTAACAATGATGATTTAGAAAAAAGAGCAAGATATATCTCATCTATGATAGATGTGAAATATGCGTTAGAGAAAAACCAGGCATATGGGAATCTAAAACAAAGCATAGTAATCTTTCTAATGGAAAAGGATATCTTTGGACTTGGAAAACAATTATATGAGTTTATAAGGAAAGAAAAAGAAATAAACTTGCCATTAAAAGATGGTAATAATATCATTTATGTGAATGCTGAAAACAAAGGCAGAGAAGATTTAAATAATCTAATGCAGAGTTTAATTTCTTACAATTACAGTGAAATGAAAGACGAAGTGATTAAGGAGTGTACGATGTATTATAAGACAACAGTAGATGGAGAGGATAAGGTTTGTGAAGCACTTAGAGAGTATGTAGCAAAATCCTATGATACAGGCAAAGCTGATGGAATTAATATTGGAAAAGCCGATGGCATAGCTGAAGGTACTGTTAGA
>JAQYFM010000026.1 GCA_028723145.1 Spirochaetales bacterium
ATCTTTTGATTACTTAAACTACGATATTAAAAAAATAAAAGAAATTGCTTTAAAAAATCATGAAGAAGTTTATTTAAAGGATAAAAGAGTAATTGATGGTTCAACTTGCTCTGTAGCATATGGGAAATCAATTCGCTATTATGCTTCTTCAAATGCTTTAGAGTTATTTGACAGCAATGATGATGCTTATGTTATGGCAAACTGTAAGGTAAGTGATGGCGTTGATATTCAAAATGCATATTCTATTAAAGAAGGTTTAATTGATAATGTTAATCTTACTGATGGTGTTGATAAAGCAATATCACAGCTTTCACCAAAGAAGATTAATTCAGGAACATATAATGTTGTGTTTAATCAAGATTGCATGCAGCAAATACTCGATACCTTCTTTTCAGTTTTCACTGGAAAGAGTAGTTACTATGGTTTAACACGCTATAAAGATAGAGAAGGAGAGAAGGTTGCTTCTGAAAAAGTAACAATAATTGATGATCCTCTTTATCCTGAATATAGAGTGCGTTCAACTTTTGATGGTGATGGATATCCTTGTGAAAAGAAAAGAGTAATAGAAAATGGAGTATTAAATACACTCTTATATAACCTTGAATATGGTATAAAGTGTAATAAAAAATCTACAGGAAATGGATTTAGAAGTGCAATAAATGGATCAGCTGGAATCACTAGCTACTCTTTCTATATAAAACCAGGTGAAAACACATTAGAAGATTTATTTAAATCATCTGAGGGTGGAATTTACATTACTCAAATGAAAGGTTTTCATGCAGGCGCAAACTCTATTAGTGGTGATTTCTCTATTGAAAGTGCCGGTTTTATTATTAAAGATGGTAAGGCAGAAGAAGCAATTAATGAATTTACCGTTAGTGGAAACTTTTATTCATTACTTGAAAATGTATTACTTGTTGCAAATGATTTAGAGTTTGATGTAACACTTTCTTCTCAGAGAATGGGTTCTCCATCTGTTTTAGTAAAGGATTTATCTATTTCAGGAAAATAATATGAAGATTTTTATTTTATTGTTATTAATCATTCTTTCTTCTTGTAATACTACAAAAGAAATTAACAATTCTAATTTTGTTATGATTGCTAATCCTTTTGTCGATTGTGCATCTCTAAAGGAAGCTGAGGAACTAGCTAGTTTTTCAATTTCACTTCCAAAGGAGTTAAATAACAAGGATTTAATTTATCGTGTTTTAAATACAGGCGATAAAATGATAGAAATTATTCAGTTATCTGATAATGAAAAAATAACAATAAGGAAATCAAAAAGCACTGAAGATATTAGTGGTGTTTATAAAAGTTTTGATGTAGTAAAGAAAATTATTGTTGGTGATAAAGAAGTATTAATCAAAGGGGAAAAGGATATTTTTGAAGTAGCTGTGTGGATTAATAATGGTTTTTCTTATTCAATCTCAAGTAATGATGGATTTCCTCTAAATGAGCTTCAGGCATTAATAAAGCAAATAAAATAGGCAAAAAGTTTGTTTTTTGTTTGAACAATCTTATATAAAATAAAAAGTTATGAAGAATATGTAAATTTTTTTAATTTGTATACATTTTTATTAAATTGTATCTAGACAATATTAAATAAATTTATTATATCGAGATTATCAAAGAAAAGGAAAGTGTCATAAGAGTTTAAATCTTATAGCGCGCAAAAGATTTGAACTACTCGTTTTGACTTATAGCATTTTGCTATAAAAATAATTATAGGAGAAAAACTATGGGAAAAACACTTTTAGATATTCTCGTTAATGCAGGAGAAGCTTATCTATCAATGGTTGGTAGTAAGTATGATAGCTATCCTTATTCTTATGAAACACATAAGCATGAGTTTGATGATAATACTCCTTCTTCTACTAATAGAGATGCAAGCTAAGAATTAAAAATTAAATAGAGGTAATAAAATGGGATTCTAGAATTAATAGTTTTAGAATCCTGTTTTATATTTCGACTTTATTGAGAAGTTTCACATTAAGATTTGAACGTGCTTGAAGAATTTTAAATATGAGTAGGTATTATTAATAAAAGAAATTTTTACTTTAAACTAACATCCACAGGTTGTATTCAACTAATGGGGGCAAAACATACACAGGACAAAAGAAAATGTTTAATTCTTTATGATGATATTATCGATTAATAATTCTAATATTTATGTAAAGCTTTGGTAATAACAATAAGATTTATAACCTTATGAGTTGATATCTTACCTCTAGTTACCAAAAACTAAATTATACCTGCTAATATTCTGCTTTTTGAAAGTAAAATTGAATAATAGTAATTACTTTTTGATAATGTTTAACATTAGATTTTGTCTAGAAACTGTACTATAATGGAACTGATTTATTAAACTACAAAATAATTAGAAATGATTCATGGAGAATTATTTCTTTTTTAATCATAACTGTAAAAAATTTGGAGGCCAACTTCAATGAAGCTTTGTAAATATCTTGCCTATTCGGTTTGTGTGCTGCTGGTGTTTACCGCCTGCGTTACTCCTGCAAAATCAATACAATCAACTTTCGTAAATGAGTCTGTAGTGCAAAACTTCAGCGAGACTACATCACAAAAAGAAAGAGAAGATGTAGTACAAAATAATTTAGAGCAGATGAGTGTCCATGCACCTATGACAATGGAGCTTAAGTCAATGCTGGATGTAGATCCAGAGCTGATGGCTTTAATGGTAAAATCTCTAAATGCAGCCGCTCAGATAAATCCTGACCTAGATACCAACCCCGCACAGTCTATTGATCAGTTATACAGTTTTTTAGACTGGGCAGCCTTCTGTATGCCTTGGAATGTTTTGAAAGATGGAAAATATCCTTCACTCTATGATCACATCGACCAATCTGTTGATTATTTCTGGTTTTTGGTTGACCAGCCATTGGAAGAGCTAGAGGGACTGGGCTACTACTATCCTTCTCTGCAATATCACGAGCCGATTTCTAGTTGGTGCAAGACCTATGCTGAAAGCTGGGGTAGCTATCTTTCTAAACCTGAAAGCTGGTCAGAGGAATATCTGAATATTTTCCAGCATGACGACAGCTTCGGATTGAATAACGGATGGTATGAGGATCCAAGCAATTGGAATTCTTTCAATGATTTCTTTGCCCGCAGATTGTCTGAACCTTCTGTACGTCCTATCGCAGAGTGCGCACTTGTTGCTCCTGCCGATTCAAAGCCTCAAGGTGTATGGCAGATAGATGAGAACGGCGATTTGGTTCAGCATGAAGGTGTAGCTATCAAATCCGCTAATTTTACTTCGATTAGTCAGTTAATCGGCGAGGATAGTGCATATGCGGATTCTTTCGCAAACGGTACTCTTACCCATACCTTCCTTGATGTAAATGATTACCATCGTTACCATTTTCCTATAGACGGAACTATACTAGAAGTTCGCAAGATTCCAGGCACAAATGCTGCAGGCGGAGTGACTGTGTGGGATAACGATTCAAAACGCTATGTGCTGGAAGATACTATTCCTGGATGGCAGATGATTGAGACTCGTGACTGCGTGATTTTGGACACTGAATACGGCCTAGTCGCTATTCTTCCTATAGGGATGTCTCAAATATGCTCCTGCAACTGGGAAGACACTGTGAAAGTAGGCGCCAAAGTAAAACGCGGTGATCCAATGGGATATTTCTTGTTTGGCGGAAGCGATATAGTAATGATCTTCCAAGATAAGGTGGATTTCAAACTGTTGGTAAATGAAGACAAAAAGGGTGGACTTCAGCATGTCCTAATGGGTGAGGCCTATGCAGATCTTACTTTGTCATCAGCAAAGTAGCCATATTACAAAGTCTGTTTCAGCCATGCAAGAAACCCCTTATGAACTAAATCTTTCTGAGTTCACACCCAAACTTTTTAACTGACGTTGTTGTACTGGTGCTCATTTTACAAAATAATGAAACAAATGCGTAATCAGAATTAAAAATCGTGAAATAGGAAAGAGTAGAATCATATCTTTACATTTTGAAAAACATAATATATTCTCCTTTTTAGGATATTAAGCGGGAATCTTCTGTAATTTAATTGCCGAGATGAAAGAGCAAAATACCATTTGATAAAATGGATATATATGATAAATTATGACTAAATATGAAGCCAATTAAGACTCCATATGTAGTAAAAGCCGTTTAAAAAGCGGTAGCGGTGTCATGGATGCACCCGTGGCTAAACTCCACGATGCTTTGGCAATTCACTTGCCGAGTAATTCACTTGCCGGTGTAGCTCAGGGGTAGAGCACTTCCCTCGTAATGAAGTGGTCATGGGTTCGATTCCCATCTTCGGCTATACCTATCTTTTTGTAATTTTTGTCGATTTACAAATTAAGATGAAATAGGACACTGTTTTTATTCAATTTTCTGTATATTCCTTAATGAAGAAAGAACCTAAATTTACACTTTAGTATATTTTTATTATACTTACATGAAAAATACAGGAGGAACTCAATGGACGATAAAGAACGTGGTCTAGTTATTCCAGGAAGACCAATCTCTGAAGAGATGATTTTATCAATACCAGTGAGATATGTTCCTGAGCCATCAGTTGTGGTTGGTGAAACTGTTTGTGAAAATGTAGCTAATTTTATTAATGAAATGATTCCTATAGAGTTAATGGATTACTATTTCGATGCAGTTAATAACTTAGCTGGTGAAGAAGACTATGTCTTCGAGGATGAATTATGATAGTACTGGGTATTGAAACTAGCTGTGATGAATGTTCTGCAGCAGTAGTAAAAGATGGAAGAGAAATTTTAAGCAATGTTATTGCAACTCAAATTGAGCTTCATAAGCCTTATCAAGGAGTTGTACCTGAATTGGCTTCAAGATTACATACAGAATGGATTAGCCAAGTTGTTAAAGCCGCTGTTATGCAAGCAGGCTTGGAAAACAAAGATTTAGATGCAGTCGCTGTTACAAATAGGCCAGGGTTACTTGGATCTTTATTAGTAGGTGTTAATTTTGCAAAAGGTTTTGCTGCTAGCTTAGGAATTCCTATTTTAGGTGTAGATCATATTAGAGCTCACTTATATGCATCTCAAATTGAAAATCCATTAGAATATCCATATCTAGGTGTCCTTGTTTCAGGTGGACATACAGTTATTTGTAAAGTAAATGGGTATGATGATGTAGATGTACTTGGAACTACAATTGATGATGCAATTGGTGAAGCCTTTGATAAGGTAGCTAAGTTTTATGATTTAGGATATCCAGGAGGTGTTGTAATAGACAGACTCTCAAAGAGTGGGGAT
>JAQYFM010000027.1 GCA_028723145.1 Spirochaetales bacterium
TGGTTCTCTTGTCGCGGGTGCTAAATTCAGAGGTGAATTTGAGGAACGTTTGAAGGGTGTTATCAACGAGGTAACTAAGAGCAATGGAGAGGTTATTCTCTTTATCGATGAACTTCATACAATAGTTGGTGCTGGTGCAAGCGAAGGTTCAACTGATGCATCTAATTTAATTAAACCAGCTCTGGCAAGGGGTGAACTACATGCAATAGGTGCAACTACCTTGGACGAGTATAGAAAGTATATCGAAACAGACAAGGCCCTAGAAAGACGTTTCCAAACAGTTTATACCAAAGAACCTACAGTAGAGGACACTATTGCTATTCTAAGAGGTTTACAGCCAAAATATGAAGTACACCATGGTGTAAGGATTAAGGATGAAGCCTTAGTCGCTGCTGCTACTCTTTCAGATAGGTATATTACAAATCGATTCTTGCCGGATAAAGCAATCGACCTCGTCGATGAAGCAGCATCTCAATTGAAGATGGAAATCGAGAGCCAACCAGTGGAGCTTGATAAAATCGATAGAAAGATGCTTCAGTTATCAGTAGAAAAGAGTGCACTTAGTCGAGAAAAGGATGATGCTAGTAAAGAGCGTCTTGATAAAATTAATGCAGAGCTTGCTGATCTTCATTCTAGACACGATGCAATGCACCTTCAGTGGAGTAATGAAAAAGAGCTAATTGATGGTTTAAAGAGTAAAAAGAGTGAACTTGAAAAGCTTACTAATGAACAGTCTCAAGCTGAGAGAGATGGTAATCTTAATAGAGCTGCTGAGATTAAATATGGTTTAATTCCTGCTGTCCAGAAAGATATTAAAGAGAGAGAGGAAAAGCTAAAGCAATCACAAAACTCTGAGCATCGTCTCTTAAGAGAAGAGGTAACCGAGGATGATATTGCAAGAATAGTATCTTCTTGGACTGGTGTTCCTGTTAGCAAGATGATGGGTAGTGAGATGCAAAAGTATTTAAATCTTGAAGCAACGCTATCTAAGAAGGTAATAGGCCAAGATGAAGCTATTAATGCAGTTAGTAACGCGATAAGAAGAAATAAGACAGGAATAGGTGATGCAAATCGTCCTCTTGGTTCATTCTTGTTCGCTGGTCCTACAGGTGTTGGTAAGACTCTTCTTGCAAAGGTTCTTGCAGACTTCTTGTTCGATGATGAAAGAGCTCTAACTCGTATCGATATGTCTGAGTATATGGAAAAGTACTCAGTTTCTAGACTTATTGGAGCACCTCCAGGATATGTTGGTTATGATCAAGGCGGACAGCTTACAGAGGTTGTTAGAAGAAGACCTTACTCTGTAATTCTATTCGACGAGATTGAAAAAGCACACCCTGATGTCTTTAATATCTTACTTCAAGTTCTAGATGATGGACGTCTAACCGATGGTCAAGGTAGGGTAGTAGACTTTACGAATACTATCATTATCATGACTAGTAACCTTGCTTCACGTGAAATATTGGAGCAAAAGGCTAAAAAGGAAGATATTCTTTCTATAATTGAAGCACACTTTAAGCCAGAGTTTATTAACCGTATCGATGAGATTGTAGTTTTCAATCCTCTCGGAAAAGACCAAGTTTCTTCTATTGTTACTTTACAGCTTGAAGCACTTAAAAAGCGTATTGCAAGTCGTGGTTATGATTTAACTTGGGACAAGGATGTTGTCTCCTTTATTAGCGATGTAGGTTTTGATCCTGATTTTGGTGCTCGTCCTATTAGACGTGCTATTCAAAATGAGATTGAAAATACTCTTGCGAAAGAGATGCTATCTGGAAACTTATCGACATCAAAGCCTATTAGACTTTCGCTTGAAAATGATCAAATAAAGGTTTCAAATTAATATATTTAACCTCACCTTGAGTAAATCTTGGTGAGGTTTAATTTTAATTAACTAAGTTCTCTATATTTTTAAATGAATTAGGAGTATCAATATCTACTATATTTTCTTTTCTACCTGGGTAGAAATAATTTGGATACTCCTTAATTACCTCTCTAACCTTTTTATCACTTGCTAAAATTAGCTCGACTAATTCTTTTTTTAGAGCAACAGGATGACCTGCTGTGTTATCAAAAATTGGACGTGCTGATAACACATTCTTTAAATTACTTTCTGCTTTGATAAAATCATCCTTTGTTAAAAATGGGACATCTGCAAGAGTTACTAGGATATCACAGCTTGTGTGTGTTAAAAGGCATCTTAATGATGATTCTTGTCCTAAGGCATAGTCATGGTTATAAATAATAGAAACAGGGTATCCCTTTAGTATTTCTTCACTTTTTTCTCTTTCAAATCCGGTTACAACAACTACATCATCTGTATAGGAAAGGGCGTTAATTACACTATTTTCTAAAATAGTTTTACTACCAAGCTTGAGTAAAAGCTTATTTACGTTTCCCATTCTTTTTGATAATCCTGCAGCAAGAATTCCAACCTTCATAATAGAATAAAACCTCTTTAATAAATATAATAGCACTCATGATAGCAACATTCATCAATGCTTTTACAGTAATTTTAGGAGGCCTAATAGGCCTATTATTAAAGAAAAAGATTTCTTCTTCTTTTAAAGATATTGTAATGACAGCTGCAGGTGTAACAACTCTTGTGCTTGGACTAGGAATGGCATTAGAGGCTCCAAGTGCAATAGCTAATCTCTTTAGCTTAATCCTTGGTGGTTTTATTGGCTTTGCTTTAAAAATTGAAGATAGGGTTTTGAGTCTTGGCGATAGAATTGAAAAGCTTGGTGGAAAAAGTTCATCAAATGGAGATTTTGCAAAGGGATTTCTAAATTCATCACTTCTATTTTGCACTGGTGCAATGAGTATCGTAGGTTCAATTCAGGCAGGAACTGTTTCAAACTATGAATTAATATTAATTAAGAGTGTTATGGACGGTTTTATGGCTATAGTATTTGCTTCAACCTATGGTCTTGGAGTATTTGCATCTGCTATCACTATTATTGTTTATCAAGGATTTTTTACTCTTGCAGGAAGCTACATTGAACCAATATTAGGGGAAATTGGAATTAGTGCTATGGCATCAACAGGGGGACTATTACTAATTCTCTTAGCTTTAAGCCTACTTAATTTGAAGGATTCTAAAACAGGTAACTTCCTTCCAGCTCTTATTTTAGCTCCAATAATGCAGTACCTTTATAGTTTACTTCCACTTTGATTTTTATTTTTGATAATAAAAAAGATCTCAATGAGGATTTACCCCCGTTGAGATCTATTTTTAGATTAATCTTTAAGATTAATTATTCTTTGCATCCTCAAGAGCACAGTCTGTCTTACTTCTCTTAACAGGACACTTTTTAACATTCCAAATCTCATTAGCATATTCAAGGATTGTTCTATCAGATGAGAACTTACCTGATGATGCAATATTGATAATAGCCTTCTTATTCCATTCATCAATATCATTCTTGTAGAGATCTGTTGCCTTGTTGTGCATGTCGTTATACATTCTAAGATCAGCAAAGATACAGTACTTATCACCATACTCTAAGATAGACTTTAAGAGAGGCTCGAAGATATTTGGTTCATTAACATTGAAGTGACCAGATGTAATAAGAGATACAATCTTCTTAATTTCATCATCTTTGTTAACCCAGTCATATGGATTATAGCCATTATTCTTTAATGCTGTAATCTCTTCTTCTGTGTGACCGAAGATAAAGCAGTTTTCAGCACCAGCTTCTTCCTGAATTTCAACGTTAGCACCATCAAGAGTACCCATTGTAAGTGCACCATTGATCATGAACTTCATGTTACCTGTACCACTTGCTTCAAGACCTGCTGTTGAAATCTGTTCAGAGATGTTAGTAGCAGGAATTACCTTCTCAGCCATAGTTACACGGTAGTTAGGCATGAAATATACCTTTAAGCTCTTATTAACCTGAGGATCTGAGTTGATAACAGATGCAACGTTGTTAATGAACTTAATAATAAGTTTTGCATTAACATATCCTGGAGCTGCTTTACCACCAAATAAGAATGTTGTAGGAGGGAATGACTCTCTATAAGCCTTGTCTTCCTTCATTCTTGTGTAGATCATAAGAACATTAAGGATATTCATAAGCTGTCTTTTGTACTCATGGATACGCTTAACCTGTACATCAAAGAGGGTAGAAGGATCTACAATGATACCACAATCCTTTTTGAGGAAGTTAGCAGCTGTTTCCTTTGCACTTTGCTTAATCTTACCAAAATCTTCTCTAAATGCTTTATCATCAGCAAAGCTTCTAAGCTTAGAAATCTGAGAGAAATCTGTAATCCAACCATCACCGATTGCATCTGAAATCTTTTTAGCAAGTAATGGGTTAGCATCTAAGAGCCAGCGACGCTGAGTGATACCATTTGTCTTGTTATTAAATCTTTCAGGATAGATTTGGTTGAACTCTGGGAACATGCTTGTCTTTAAGAGTTCTGAGTGAAGGGCTGCTACACCGTTTGTTGAGTGAGTACCGATGATAGCAAGGTTAGCCATTCTGATCATCTTTGGATTTGACTCTTCAATGATAGAAACCTTAGCAATCTTATCATTTTGGAATGGGAAGAATGCTACTGCTTTCTGCAAGAAGCGGTGGTTTATTTCATAGATAATCTGAAGGTGTCTTGGTAAAATTGAACCGAGCATTGGTACAGACCACTTTTCAAGTGCTTCTGGCATTAAGGTGTGGTTAGTGTATCCAAGTGTTTTTACTGTAATATCCCAAGCTTCATCCCATTCAAGACCTTCAAGGTCAACTAATACTCTCATTAATTCAGGTACTGTAATTGATGGGTGAGTATCGTTGAGCTGGATAGCAGCTTCATTAGGGAAATTCTTCCAACAATAGTTAGGATTTCTCTTAAATCTTCTTACAATATCAGCAACAGAACATGCAACAAAGAAGTATTGTTGCTTGAGTCTAAGCTCTTTACCCATATAAAGAGTATCATTTGGATAGAGAACCTGAGAGATATTTTCAGCATTAATCTTGTTTCTTACAGCCTCTGTGTAATCACCAGAGTTAAATTCCTGGAAGCTGAATTCAGCTGGTGACATTGCAGACCAAAGACGAAGAGTGTTGATAGTCTTACCACCGTAGCCAATAATTGGAGTATCATAAGCCATGCCATTAACTTGTTCAGCTGGAACCCACTTATAGATATCCTTACCGTTTTCTCTAATAACCTTTACTTCACCACCAAAATATACTGGATATACAATAGATGGTCTCTTGATTTCCCATGGGTTACCATTTTCAAGCCAGTTGTCAGGAAGCTCTGCTTGCCAACCATTTCTAATCTGCTGCTTAAAGATACCATAGTTATATCTAATACCATAACCATAAGCAGGAAGCTCTAAGGTTGCTAAGCTATCGAGGAAGCATGCTGCAAGTCTTCCAAGTCCACCATTACCGAGACCTGCATCTGGTTCTGCATCTGCAAGCTCTTCAAAATCATAACCAAGTGATGAAAGTGCATCTTTAACTTGTTTTTCAATTCCAAGGTTGATGATGTTGTTTGTCATCGCTCTACCCATTAAGAATTCAAGTGAAAGATAGTAAACTCTCTTTGCGCTTTTTGCTCTCTGTGTCTTTCTGGAGATGTCCCATTGATGGACGATTCTGTCACGGATTGCTAATACTGCTGCCTGATATTTTGCTTCATCGTTAACATGATATGCATCAGCATCAAGTGTGTATTTTAGCTGTTCTGCAAAATCTTGAGCGATATCTTTAGCAGTGTGTCCGTATTTAGTACGAATTTCGTTGGCCATATTTTCTCCTAAATAAGTAATGAATCAACGAAAATTAATATAGATAATTTTTTTTAAATTAAGCAAGTACTAAACTAATGTAAAAAAAATAAAGATTATTTAATTTATAATATTTGAGAATATTTGTTTCATGTATTGACAAAAACTTGAGTGTTCTGATAAAGTATTTTCTGCATGTTCGGCATAGTCGGATAAGTGTTTGTGTGTGCGCCCTTGTAGCTCAGTCGGTAGAGCACCACCATGGTAAGGTGGGGGTCAGCGGTTCAAATCCGCTCGAGGGCTCGAAAAGAAAAGAACGGTAATAACCGAGGAGATATATAGGTATGGCAAATTCAAAGAAGAAAGGTCCAGTAGAGAAGATCGCTTTACAGTGCACAGAGTGTAAGCAGAAGAACTACACAACTGAAAAGAATCGTCGTAACACACCTAACAAGCTTGAACTCATGAAGTATTGTCCTTTTGAGAGAAAGCACACTCTTCACAGAGAGACAAAAATCAAATAAGATAAGAAAGGGTACATCAAGGTACCTGCAGGTCAATAGCTCCAACGGCTAGAGCACTGGTCTCCAAAACCGGGTGTTGTAGGTTCGAATCCTACTTGGCCTGCAGGTACCTTGAAACTAAATGGGAGAAAGCAAGATGAAGAAAATTGTTAAATACTTCAAAGAGTGTTACCTTGAGATGAAGAAGGTTTCATGGCCAAATCGTCAGATGGTTCTTCAGTCAACAAAGATTGTTATCATCTCAACAGTAGTATTCGCACTTATCCTTGGCCTTGTTGATTTCCTTCTCTTGAAGGGTATCTTCTTAATTTTCTAGTAGGTAATTGTAATGGCGAAAGGTTGGTACATAGTACATACATATTCTGGATATGAGCAGAAGATTCAGAGAACAATCATGAAGCTTCGCGAGATGGATGACGACTTTGCTCTTATCGTTTCTGATGTTAAGGTTCCAATGGAGACTGTAACTGAGGTTAAGGACGGTAAGAAGAAGGAAGTAAAGCATAAGCTCCTTCCTGGTTATATTCTCGTTGAGATTGATTTCCCTGAAGATGCTACTTGGAAAAATACTTATTCTAAGATTAAGAGAATCCAGGGTGTTACAGGCTTTGTAAGTGCTATGGACGGCAGAAAACCACAACCTCTTTCAGCTGCAGAGATGAAAGATATCATGCAGAAGACTGGTGAGGTTCCTACAGAAAAGGCATTTAAGCCTAAACAGAATTTCCAAGTTGGCGAAGAAGTTAAAATTGTTGATGGCCCATTTGAGTCTTTCTCTGGTACAATTGAAGAAATTGATTCTGTTAAGAGTAAGCTTAGGGTTTCAGTTCAGATCTTCGGTCGTTCTACCCCTGTTGAGGTTGAATACCTCCAGGTAGAGAAAATAGTTCTCTAATATTCACTAAGACGGTCTCTTGACGCCGTCTTACGTTTGTTTTTTGACATCGTCAAGCTAAAATCGTTTACTCCCCGCTTGGGCATTAGTTCAACCGGGTGGGAGCCAGATCGTTATGACTGGCGTTAATACCAGCGCAGAGTCCGAACTTTTCGGTCAACTCAGACCAGACTCTGTCGTAAGGAGAAAAGAAAATGGCAAAGAAGAAGGTTACTGCAGTAATTAAGTTGCAGTGTCCTGCACAGAAGGCTACACCGGCACCACCAATCGGACCGGCTCTCGGCCCTCATGGTGTCAGTGCCCCACAGTTTGTTCAGCAGTTCAATGACAAGACTAAAGGTTATGAACCTGGACTTATCCTC
>JAQYFM010000028.1 GCA_028723145.1 Spirochaetales bacterium
CACGTCACATTTTCTATGGCTTAAGCTTACTTGATAAATATAAAAATGCTGGTAAAAAGAAATTATATATGATCTATGCTCTTTGTGATGAGACATTCTCTGTTAACGTCACACTTAATGATATTGAGGGGGTAGATAAAGAGGATGTTTATTTTGCTGTAACATTATTAAATCAAAGCTATTGGGTGCTTGGAACTTATTTAGGTGCTCTCTTTGGAGGAATAATTTCAATAAATACTCAAGGGTTAGATTTTGTAATGACTGCTCTTTTTATAGTAATTTTCCTTGATTACCTACTAAAGAACAAAGATTATCTTTCTTCTGCATCAGGATTTATCGTCTCATTGCTTTCATTAATAATGTTTGGAAAGGACAATTTTATTATTCCCGCTATGATAGCAATCGTTGTAGTACTGCTATCATTTAGGAGGAAGTATGACGCTAATTGAAAAAATAATTACAATTGCACTATTATCAGGGGCAACTTTATTAACACGATTCTTACCATTTATTATATTTCCTAAAAATAAAGAGGTCCCTAAGATAATTACTTATCTTGGAAAGGTATTACCTTCTGCGGTGTTAGCATTGCTTGTTGTTTACTGTTTTAAGGATTATCAAAGCTATGATTTACCTAAAACAATTTCAACAATAGTCGCATCACTAGTTACAGCTGGTCTGTATCTTTACAGAAGATCAATGCTAATACCAATTGCAGGAGGAACAATAGTTTACATGCTAATGGTACAGTTTATTTACCAATAAAGAGTTGTAGGATATTTTTCACTATCTTTTTTGATAATTACCTTTCCATAGCCTTCAATTAATCCAGCTTTTAAAATATCAACCTGGTTAACTATTTCAGTTGGTCTTGAAATAAGTGTGAAATGGTCAAATGAATAAGCAATACCCTCTGAACGAGTAAGAACTCTATTTGAATCAACTAGTCTTATTTCTTCTTCTTTGAGTTCTAAACTTTTAGTAGAAATAATAGTTATTACTAATCCATTAGGACTTAATGTTTGATTAAGTTTTATAACCTTACTTTCACATTCCTCATTATAATGTAAAGAAATACAACAAGGCTCAACACTAATTCTTGCAGATGAATATATGTATAATTTCTCTTCTCCATTTTCAATTACATTATTTTTTATTTTACAATTAGGGTGTAGGTGAAATAGAATTTGGGCATCATTTGGCTTATTAGAGAGATATTCATCTACTAGCACAATAATTTCATCTGAAGCTTTAATAATTTTCCTTCGAATAATTAAGTCTTGATAAGAATAGTTTTCAGCTTGCATTAACTCATAATTGTTTTTTTGTATAAAAATACCTCTAGAGGTTTCACTAATAGCTGTGTAACTCCATGAACCTTTAGGTAATACAGGGTATCCTTGTTTTAGCATAGGTATGTTGTGAGCTTCAGCACTTTTATAATATAGTCTTTTTTCATTATCGACATATGTGAATCGACCCGAATCGATGAAGAACGAATTATTTTTACCAGATACATCTATATGAAGTGGAGAAATATGACCATGACCTGAGCCTAGATTGCCTGTAAACATATGAACCTCAAGCTGAGGTGTTCGAATAATATGGTTGCCACTAGAAATATCTGAATATGAAATAGTGTTACTTTTGATGAGTGTATTATTAGGAAGTCCATCAAAGATATTCTCTTCGTTTAAGCCCCTATAGAGCTCTTCATCATTAAATAAGTAAGAAGCAAGTGTTAATAAATCATCTACATTTATTTCATCACTATCTCCTAGCAAATAAATGTTTGAATTTCTACTTACCATTTGACTAATAGCTTTAGCCATAGCGTGCGATATATTTAATAAATCCTTTGAAACCTTTATATCTGCCTTTCGTGCTTGAAATATTGTATCTAATAGTGCGTGTAGCACCTCTGCTTGGTACATTGGACTTTGCTCCCAATGCATTCCATTTGCTTCAGTTTGAAAAATAGCTTCCTCTGTTAATCTAGTAAGGGCTAATTGGGCGCATTTTAAATCATCAAAATATAAAGCAATGATAAATAATCCATGATCCTGTAATATTCCCCAATTTGATAGCCTGTGAAAGCCTTTATGAGTATTAATTAATATTTCTTTATGCTCAATAAGTGACTCTTTCATTAACTCTTCAAGGTGTTTATCTTTTAATAATGCAATACTTCTAAGCCAATTTTCAGGTCTTATACCAACCTCTAAGCTTCTCCATGATTCTCCTTTTATATCAGAATATTTGATAAAAGAGGTGAAAATGGAAATAAAGGTATTTAAGTATTTTGGCTCTTTTTTTAGTACATATGCCTTAGCGAGGTTATATAAAATACTGTGTCTTGCATACGCATAAATCCATTCTGGATCATCTGTTTCTTCTGGAAGCTTATTCCAAAGAGAATGAGAAAATGCTATTGGCGTTATACACCTTTCCATCTCATAGTGTGCTTTGTGTGTAATATAGCCATGAGTACATTCATCTGCCCATGAAATGATTTTTCGTTTGTCTTTGTCTGATAATAATGAAAGATTTAAATTATCATTTATATAAGGGTTCATTTACTATCCTTTATAATTTTTTCAGCATATAGCTTTGGTGTTATCCCCACGTATTTAGAAAATACTCGAATAAATGTATTCGCAGAAGTAAAGCCTAGCTGGAGACTTAAGGCTGAAATCTTTATTTCAGGATCGTCTTCAATAGCTTTACATGCCTTTGAGATTTTTAATCTATTCAAATAGCTTTTAAAGTTTTCATTTGATAGCTGGCTAAAAAGCTGTGAACAATATTTTGGGGTTAAGTTGAATTCGTTTGCAAGGTCAATTAGCATTATGTTTTCTGTACAGTGCTCATTAATGTAATCCTTCATTTGCTTT
>JAQYFM010000029.1 GCA_028723145.1 Spirochaetales bacterium
GCTATGGGGAGAATATAAGGTAGGTAAGTGCATGATTCAGCCATCTTCGACGTAACTATGGGACTGAAATAAACTCCCGATTAAGTAGACTGAAAGGGCTTTTAGCGAACCATTGACCTGTAGGTAACCAATCCACGAATAACAGAATGGTCAAGTGCCGAATAACTGACAGCCTATGTTCTTCCCAACACTCATTTAAAATATGTAAAACTTCTATTGACAAGAGGTCACATCATAACAGTTTGTTTAAATATAATGTTCAGGAAGAGAATATTTAAAATGGTCTAATCCTCTCGATTCCCTATGAATATAATCTACGACACTAAAAAGTTGTCTTGCATTACCTCTCCAACGTTTGTCAATAAAGAAAGTATAATCATCAATTATTCTATCATAATTTTGCTTATCCTCCCAATATCGTATTAATAGAGGAATATCTTCTTTTCTTTCTCTGAGAGGCTTTATTGAGATGGTATGGTAATTAATTCTATGGAACAAATCTTCTCTTAAAATACCATTTGTAATTAACTCAATTGGATTTTTATTTGAAATTGAAATTAGCTTACACTTTGAATAGCGAGGAGAACACGAGTATTCTCCTATTCTTCTATATGAACCATCCTGTATAAATCTTAATAACTGTGATTGTGATTGAAGTGAAAGATTTTCTATTTCATCAAAGACTAATGCTTTACCATTAGCTTGCTCTACATATCCTACAATATCTCTATCAGAACCAGTGAAAGACCCTTTTTTAGCTCCAAATATTGCTGACTCAGCTAAGCTAGAATTAAGTAGTCCACAATCAACATAGATAGAATCTTCTTCTTTACCACCTGTAATATATCTAGAAATAATTTCTTTTCCTGTTCCAGTTTCACCATAAATAAAAACAGGTTTATCAGTAAGAGAATACTCTTTAGCTTTTTCTCTTACATTTTGAGCATTTTCAGAAATTCCTATAAATAAATCTTCAAGGTTTTGTTGCTTTTGGCTTTTATCCTCTTTAAGATTTAAAGCAGAAGCAAGTTCATGCTCACTAAAAGGCTTACTTAAACAGGTATAATTTCCAAGTTTTGTGACAACATAGCCATTCATTAAGTTTTTTGGACATAGTATTATTATCTTGTAATCATTATTCTCTTGGTTTGAAAATAAAATCTTTAAGTAAGCATAGTTAGCTGAAAGGTCAACAATAATAATACTACCTTTCTCAATAGTTGATATTTTACTTACAATATCTGTGCATTCTTTAATAAAAACACAATTTTGCTGTAAAACTTTATTTACTTTTGTCCTACTATGAACATCTGTGGAAAAAAGATAACAATTTTCCATTCTTTCTCCTTTTTATGTGCGAAAAAAACGATGTTTTGGGACCCCAAAAATTCCTTTTGTATTTTTAGAATAAATGTACTTTTTATTTCTGACAAGAAATAAATTTGATTTTTTATACATATTATAATTATTACTAATTAATTTTGTGTATTTAGAAAAAAAAATCACTACAATTGATTTGATAATAAAGTTTCAATAGCACCAATAGCAAAAATACCAGCAGTTTCAGCTCTTAAAATATTAGTAGGAAGAAGAATAGGTGTTGCATTGTTGTTTTCTAGAAATTCACACTCTTCATCTGATATTCCACCTTCACTGCCAATAATAATAGATATTTCATAAGACTTTATATTTTTTAAAGCTTCTAAAAGATTTTGGGTTTTACCTCTGCTACTTTGATGGAGAAAGAAAATAGGATAAGGAGAATCAGAAATAACATCTTTTATATCAATTACTCTAATATCCCTTACCTTTGTATTAGAACCACTTTGTTGTACTGCTTCTTTTTGAATATCAGAAAGTCGTCTTAAATCATGCTCTTTAAACCCTTTTTCTTGAGAAAACTGAGATGTAATAAAAACTATTTCTTCAACACCTGCCTCAGTAAGCATTCTAATTATAGTTTCATTCTTTTTTCCCTTGCAGATAGCTTGATAAACTCTAATAGGTGGAATTGCATCACGATATGCTGAAAAGGAATCTAGAAGATGTTCTTCTGGATTCTCTGTAGGTGTCAATGATAGCATGTCTTCTGAGATAATAGAGGCATCATAATAGTTATTATTGATATCTTTACATGTAAAAATATCACCAACTTTTAACCTTAATACCTTAATTAGGTAATCTTTTTCTCTTTTTCTTAAGATGTAATCACTTTCACCTGAATATGATTTATCAAGTATAAATATTCTCATTTTTCACCTTGCAAATAATTAATTGCTTCAATCAAAGCATTATCATAATTGGTATCTACTTTTGGCCTTTCTTCATATGGCATTGAATAAATATATTCGTTTCTTATTAAGAGTTTTAATGCAATATCACTTACTCCTATATCATTATGAGCTGCGGCAAAACCATCCATATTTTCTTTTGTATACTCTGGATGAGTTTTTATATAGGATGTTATTTCATCTTTATTGTTTTCTACAAAGTTATAATATGCTTTTATTTCTTCATCTGAATATTGATGTTCTTCAACAATAATATCTGGAGTAATTCCTTTTTTATGGATGTTATTGCCCTTTGGTGTAAGATAATAAGCAGAAGTAAACTTGATATATCCATTCTTCCATACTGCGGACTCTTGAATAATTCCTTTTCCAAAAGAAGGAGATCCAATTACAGTTGCCCTCTCATTTTCTTGCAAGGCAGCGGTTAAAATCTCACTTGCTGATGCTGTTCCATTGTTTGTTAATATTACTATTGGTAAATTTAATACTTTTCTTGTATCGTTATTTGAAATGGTAGAGTAATCTTGCTTACTAGAACCATCTTTATGCTGAATTGACATTATGGTTTCTCCTTCTGGTAAGAAGAAGTTTGCTATCATTATTGCTGAATCAACAATACCTCCACCATTATTTCTTAAATCTATAATTAAGCCTTTAATACCATTATTCATTAATTTTTTTAAATCTTCACTAAAGAGTTCATGAGTCTTTTGGTTAAATGTTGAAATACTAATATAACCAATATCTGTATTTTCAATAATCAATGAAGTTGTATTTGGAGTAGTTACTTCTTCAGGATAGAGCGTAACATCAAAAACTGCATTTCCTCTATTTATTGTTAATGTGATAGGTTCACCTTTTTTACCTCTAATTAATTTAGAGGCTTCATTAGCTGTTAAATCATAAACAGTATCACCATTAACATGAGATATTAAATCGCCAGAACGAATTCCTGCTCGATCTGCAGGACCACCAGGAAATGGTGCTATGATTTCGACCATATAAGTTTCTTTTTTATCCCAATCGATGAAAGCAGGAGAATACTTTGTTAAATAAGTACCAATACCAACATATGTTCCAGAGATGTCTTCATTAAACTCTTGGCTTTCTTCCTCTGTAATATACTCAGAATATGGATCATTTAAAGCTTTAAAAAGAGCTTTTGTAAGTTCTTCATCGACTTTATCTATATCGATATCGTAGAGAAAATTTTGATTTAAGTATTGGTATAGAGTATTTAATCCAAGAAGTGTTCCTGAGATATTTGTAACTTGAATTTGAGATAGTGCAGAGGTAGTAGATGCTTGTTTTGAAGAAGTATTTTCGCTAGATGCTCCTGCAAATACAGTTGATAAAGAAAAAAATATAATTAAAAGCAGTAGTAAGGTCTTTTTTAACATATTTATAATTGTAAATAAAATGTGTTAATAGTTAAAGACTCGATTTCTTGATTGACTGATTATCTTTTGATAACTACACTTTTCATATGTTTTGCTTTATTAATTATCCTTCATGGATAAAACCGGAAGTATTTTCTTTTTTACCAATACGTTGGTATGCAGTTATGTACATTGTGGCATTTGGAATTGCATATTTATTATTCAAATATCAGGTAAAACATGATCAACTATTAAAGATTTCAAATGATGATATTGAAACGCTTTTTATGTACTGCATTATTCTATTATTGTTATTTGCACATCTTTTTTCTGTATTCTTTTATAGCGATGCAAAATACTACCTTACACATCCTTGGATGATATTTTGGCCATTCGAAGAAGGAAAATTTGTAGGACTTCCTGGTATGAGTTACCACGGTGGTGTTGTTGGCGCAATATTAGGTGGACTATGGTTTGCAAAAAAGAAAAAACAAGATTTCTTCTTACTTGCAGATACAGCGTGTGCAGGAATTCCTTTAGGTTATACTTTTGGACGATTGGGAAATTTTATTAATGCTGAGTTATATGGAAGAGTTACTGCTTCACCTTTTGGTATGATATTCCCTAATGCGCAAAAGTTTTCAACAAACTATGAATGGGTTCAAAATATCTGTAATGAGTGTGGTATTGAGTATGTTTTAGGTGAGTATGTTAATCTTCCAAGACATCCATCGCAGTTATATGAAGCACTATTTGAAGGTATAGTTCTTTGGTTAATTTTATGGTTTATTTGTCGTCCTTTGATTATTAAAAAAGGATTAAAACCAGGTTCTATGCTATCATTTTATTTGTTTGGATATGGTTTCTTTAGATTCTTTATAGAGTACTTTAGACAACCAGATAATAATATTGGATATGTTATTGCACTGGGAGATAGAAGTGATAATATTGCTCTATTTCAGTCGTTTTTAAATATCTCAAAGGGACAGATTTTCTGCCTCTTAATGATGGCCTCTTCCATCATATTGTTTATTATTGTTAATAGGAGAAGAAAGGATGTTAAGCGTTGATGAGAGAGTAAGAGCATTACGTGCTCTTATGGAAGAAAAAGGATATGATGCATATCTTGTAACTGGTACAGATCCTCACATGAGTGAGTATGTTGCATCACGTTGGAGAACAAGAGCTTTTATCAGTGGTTTTACTGGTTCAGCAGGTACTGTTTTAGTTACAAAAGATGATGCAATATTATGGGTTGATTCAAGATATTTTATTCAAGGAGCTGCTGAAATTAGTGGTAGTTGCTTTAGATTAATTAAGCTTGATATTGATGATAATCCTGATCCTTATACTTACATTGAAAAGAATATAAAATCTGGCTTAACAGTAGCAACAGATGAGTGTGGTATCAACATTGATTCATATAATAATTTAAAAAAGAGATTTGGTAAAAAAGGTATTTCATTTGTTGCAAGTGAGGATTTACTTGATAAGATTTGGGAGAATAGACCAAGTATTCCAAATTCTACTCTTAGAAGTGTTCCTCTTGGCTATTGTGGCCTTGAAAGTAGTGATAAGCTTGCAAAAGTTAGAGCTACCTTAAAGGAAAAAGGTGCTGATTACACATTTATCTCTTCAATAGATGATATCGCATGGCTTACCAATTTAAGAGGTGATGACATTAAATGTAATCCTGTATTTATGTCATTTGCTCTTATAACTATGGATAAAGCATACTTATTTACTTCTCCTACAAGATTTACTGATGAGGTTAAATCTATTGTTGAAAAAGATTTTATTATAAAGCCATATGAAGAAGCCTATACTGAACTTAAGAATCTTGTGCTTGGTGTTGCTTATTACAATCCTGAAAGAGTTAATATGGCATTTGCTTCAGTTTTAGATGTTGAATCATCTATTACAGGTCGTGATATCACAACAGATTTAAAGGCAAAAAAGAATGAAATAGAAATGAGAGGTATGAGAAGAAGCCATTTAATGGATGGTGTTGCTTATATCAATTTCTTATCAAAGCTTAATACAACTCCAGATGGTTCTCTTGATGAAATTGCAGTTTCAACACTTCTTGAAAAAGAAAGAGAGAGACTTGAAGGGTATCTTGGACCATCCTTTAATCCTATTTCTGGCTTTAAAGAACATGGTGCTATGTGTCACTATAGTGCTACCCCTGAGTCTTCAAAGAAAATTGATTGCGATGGTCTATTAGTTTTGGATACGGGTTCTCAGTTTTACTATGGAATGACAGATATTACTAGAACTCTTTGTTTTGGAAATCCTACAGAGGAAGAAAAGAAAGATTACACATTAGTATTAAAAGGTCATTTAGCTCTTGCAAGACAGATTTTCTATAAAGGAACTAAAGGTTATCAACTTGATGTTCTAGCTAAACAATACATGTGGCAAGCAGGTATGACATTCTACCATGGAACAGGTCATGGTGTTGGATTTAACCTAAATGTACATGAAGGTCCTATGAATATTTCTAGTAAGCCAATCGATGTAGCCCTTGAAAAGGGTATGGTTGTTTCAGATGAGCCAGGAATCTATAAAGAAGGACGTCATGGTATTAGAATAGAAAACCTTATTGCTGTTGATGATTATGTACAAACAGAGTTTGGTTCTTTCATGGCTTTTGAAGTATTAACAATGGTTCCTTATGAGAAAAAATTAATTGATCTTAAATACCTTGATGATAGTGAAATTGAACAGATTAATGCTTATCATCAGTGGATTAAGGAAGAATTAATTGGCCTTGTTGATGAAGATGCAAAAGCTTATCTTGAAAGTGCTACTTCTCCACTTGTGAGAGAATAAATAAATATATAGAATAAAGGAAATAAGAGGAAAATATCATGGTAGAAGCATTAAAAAAGAATGGCAAGATTTCTAGAAAAGGTCCTGTCGTATTAGTCATCATGGATGGCGTAGGTTTCGGTAAATATAAAGAAGGTGATGCTGTTGCAAGTGCAATGACAAATAACCTTGATCAATTGTATAAAGATTATCCATGGACAAAGCTTAAGGCTCATGGTCTTGCTGTTGGTCTTCCTTCAGATGCTGATATGGGTAATAGTGAAGTTGGTCACAACGCAATGGGTTGTGGTAGAGTTTTTGCTCAGGGTGCTGCTTTAGTTAGTAATTCTATTAACTCAGGTGATATGTTTAAGGGAAGTACTTGGGTAAAACTTATTGAAAACTGTAAGAAGAATTCTTCAACACTTCATTTTATTGGTCTTTTATCAGATGGTAATGTTCACTCACACATCGACCATCTTAAAGCAATGGTAAAGCAAGCAAAGGTTGAGGGTGTTAAAAAAGTAAGAATCCATGCTCTTCTTGATGGTAGAGATGTAGGTGAGATGTCTGCTCTTGAATATTTTGATCCTTTTACAGAGTATCTTGAAAGCCTTAACGATGCATCATTTGATGCAAGAATTGCATCTGGTGGTGGAAGAATGGTTATAACAATGGACCGTTACAATGCTAACTGGGATATGGTAAAAAAAGGTTGGGAAACACATGTTCTTGGTGAAGGTAGACAGTTTGCATCTGCACATGAAGCAATTGAGACCTTAAGAGCAGAGACAGGTGCTATTGACCAGGATCTTCCTCCTTTTGTTATTGCTGAAAATGGAAAACCAGTTGGTACTATCGAAGATGGTGATTCTGTAATCCTCTTTAATTTCAGAGGTGATAGAGCTCTTGAAATTACAAAGGCTTTTGAAGCTGAGAATTTAACAGAGTTCGATAGAAAGAGAAGACCTAATGTAGAATATGCAGGTATGATGGAATATGATGGTGATCTCCATGTTCCTGCTCAGTTCCTTGTTTCTCCTCCTTCAATTGATAGAACAATGGCTGAATATCTTTGTGCTACAGGATTAAAGCAGTTCTCTATTTCTGAAACTCAGAAGTTTGGACACGTTACATACTTCTTTAATGGTAATAAGACAGGTAAATTCAACGAAGAGCTTGAGGAGTATGTTGAAATTCCTTCTGATATCGTTCCATTTGAAGAAAGACCTTGGATGAAGTGTGCTGAAATTGCAGATAGAGTAATTAAAGAAATCGAAAGTGGTAAGTGGGATCTAATCAAGCTCAATTTCCCTAATGGTGATATGGTTGGTCATACAGGTGTATTCGAAGCAGTTGTATGCTCAATGGAAGCTATGGATCTTCAAATTGGTAGAATTTGGAATGCTATCAAGAAAGCTGGTGGTGTAATGGTAGTCACTGCTGACCATGGTAATGCTGATGATATGTATGAGCATGGTAAAGATGGTTCTGTAAAGCTTAAGAAAGATGGAGATCCAAAGAGTAAGACTTCACATTCTCTTAACCCTGTACCATGTATCGTTTGTGACTCTGCTTACAACGGTGAATACAGCAAGGAGCTTAAAACTGGCTTAGGTATTTCATCTATCCCAGCTACACTCATGAACCTCCTTGGTTATGATGCTCCAGCTGATTACGATTCATCTGTGCTTACATTAAATTAATATTAAATTAGATATTAAATAAACGGCATCGAAAGGTGCCGTTTTTTCGAGGTAAAAATGTCTTTTGAAAGTGCGAAAGAATATCTTTGTAAAAGAGGATTTGGTAATAAAATAATAACATTTGAAGTTTCAACAGCTACTGTTGAGTTAGCTGCTAAGGCTCTTGGAACTTCTGAATGTAGAATTGCTAAAACTCTTGCCTTTATGTTGGATGGAGCACCTATTTTAATTGTAATGGCTGGGGATGCTAGAGTTGATAATAAAAAGTATAAACAAACATTCCACGAAAAAGCTCATATGCTTTCCTTTGACTCTAGTGTAGAGCTTGTTGGACATGCTCCAGGAGGTGTTTGTCCTTTTGGTGTTAAAGAAGGAGTTAAAGTATTTCTTGATGAATCTTTAAAACGTTTTGAAACAGTTTATCCAGCGGTTGGCAGTAGCAACAGTGCTATTGAATTAACAATTAAAGAGCTTGAAGAACTACTTCCTGATGCAACTTGGATTGATGTAGCTAAGCTATAAAAATATATCTGCCATTATAATATGGCAGATAAACTATTAATATCCATCAGGACTAACTAAACAGAGCATCAAAGCGCCTGTTATGCTAAGTACCATTCCAACTATATTAGTTGTTATGTAATCATTTGAAAGAATTATTAAAAACTGTCCTGTAGAAAGGAAGAAAAGAGTTAAAAATCTCTTTATTTTATAGCTTTCTCTATTCTTTAAAAAAGCAAAGAAATAAGTAATATCTGCAAGAATAAAGATTATTAATACTGTCATTGTAAAGAAAATAGTATGAACATTATTTTGTGGATTTATTTCATCAACAGGCATAATGAATGAGATAATAATTGAAGAAATAATTCCAAATAGAACATAAATATTCATCTTAGAAATAGATTCACTCTGCAAGTTTAATATTGATGCAAATAGCAATGACATTGCAGCTGAAAGCATAAAACTTCTTGTAATACATGTACTTATATAATAAGAAATTATGTAAATACCATAATAATCATAGAAAGAAGGTAATATTGCAAAAGCTTCCATTGTAATGAAAAGTAAGAACATTGGTATCAAAGCACCTTCTACAGCCTCTGATTGATGTCTTACTCTTAAGACAATTGAAGGAATCAATGCAGATAGTACTAAAATAAGCTTGGGGAAAATCTCAAGATAAATAAAGATTGTATCTCCAACATTAAATAGTACATATCCCATTAGCGCAAGCATAACGAATACCAAAATTGAAATACAAATTTGGATAGTCGAAATGATTTTAGTGGTATTATTCGATGTCACTACAGGATATCCTTATATGGTGGTTTAATATCTGTTTTAATAAATCTTGCTGCAACAACGTTTCCAAGCATTGCAATTTGAGCATCAAGCATTACTGCAAGACCATTTACAAAAGGAAGTAAACCCATAATTGTCATCTCTGCACCATAAAGAGAAACATTAGTTAATTTGAAAACTAATATTGAAGTAAACATAACTTCAAAGCCTGGAGCTAAAGATGAAGCAAATGATGCAATTGCAGAAACTAATGCAACAATAATAGTCGTATTAATATCAATTTTACTTCCTGTTACAGATGTTAATATTGCAAGTACACTGAGTGTTGTAATTACAGCTGTACCACCTTTACCAATTAAAATAAATAGAGGAGTGGCTGTTGATGCTGTTCTCTTTTGAACACCATTATTATGTCTACTAGTTGCCTCAATTACAGGAGCAGTTACTAAAATATTTGAAGTTGTAAAGCCCATAATCATTGCAGAAATAGATCTAAATGTATCTTTATAAGGATTCCTCTTTCCTTTAGTAATAATTGCATATAGCAAAGGAATGATTATCAATGATGTTAAGATTGTAATTGTGATAAATAGTATTACAAATTTTGGTGCTACAAAGATAGTTTTTTCTTGGTAAAGAGATGTAAAGATATGAGCAGAAGAAATATAAACAATTATGTAGCTAAGAGCAGAATATGCTCTTGAGAGCCTAAACATTACTTCACTAAATGAATTTACAACTGTATAAGCTGGTTTAATTACATCAGCGTTAGGCTTTAATGCATATCCTAATATCCAAGAGATTAATATTATTGGAAGTACAAAGCTTGATGCTGTAGCAAGTGTATAGAATGCATTTCCTGTTAATAGTTCTTTTCCTGCAGATGAGAAAATAGAAGTAATTAGTGAGTCTGAAAAGGATTCATAACCAGCTGTTGATGAAACAGGGAAGTTAACTGGGTATAATGTAAATAACAGTCCAGCACAAAGAGGAAGAACTAACGCGGTTAGACAGGACCATATGATAATGCCTGCAAGATTCTTACCTCCAAGATTATCCTTTTTTAAAGATGATACACCAGATGAAAAGCCTACTAATACAAGTGGTATAAACAATAAAAATCCAATATTCACAGCAATCTCTGAAAGTGTGAGTAATATGGACATTATGTATACGCTATCACCAAAGAGTAATGTTGTAGCAAGTCCCATAAAAAGGGCAGCTAAATAAGTGATCCAAGTCTTCATAATATCAAGCGTACTCCAATAGCCCCCATAAGTCAATTTATGAGGGCTGTATCAATAATCAATCCTTGAGGAGTTCGTTAAGTTTATATTCGGCAAGAGCCTCTTTCTCAAGGAGGGTGTCGATATATTCATCTGCAACGAACTTGCCCTTTGCTCCATATAAAGTAACATAAGAAAGAGCAGATAGAACTATAAGGTTCTGCATGAGTTCTTTGTTGTACCATGTAATACCTTGGTAGTCATTGCACTTTACTGCACTTCTAATTTCTTTATCATCAAGCAGTGCCTTAAGCATACCAACATATGTCTTTTCTTCTGCGTTGTACATTATGTGTCCCATAATATTAAAGAGGGCACCAAAATGAACAACTTGCATAAATTCTTGATCATTTAACTTCAATGAGGCCTTCTTTTCTTCGAAGAAGTAAGTCATCAAAAGTCTATCACATGCTGAGAGTGCATCAAAAGCGGTATCATTTTTCTCATTAATAAATGGCTTTAATGTAAGTGCTGTAGCAACGATTACCGGAAGCTCTGGAGCAAGTTTTGAGTATTGGGCAAATGCTTTCTTACCCTTAGGTGCTTTCATAGCCTTTGCAAAGTTACCAAGCTGCTTAATCATTTCTTCAGGCTCTACTTCGATTGGAAGCTTATAAAGCTGAGCCTTTAATGCTTCATCAAATGCTTCGCTTTCACCATAGATATGAGTATAAGCATCTGCAATCATGAGAAGTAAGCTTCTATCATTTTGAGCTGTAGCTGTACCAAAAATGATTTGCGATAAACACTTAAAGAACTGAGGTGATCTAAAGCTTTCAAGAAGTTTATAAAGAGGTTTAAGTCTAAATAGTGCAACAGCGATATTGATGTTTGGAACACCATTACCGTTTAAGAATTTGCATAACTTCTCATAAGAACCATCTGTGTCTTCAACTTCTCTAATGTTCCAAAGAACGATGCTATCATAACCATCAATAGTAAAGCTGTAACCTTCTTCAAAGAACTTCATTGAAGGAACAATGTATGTTAATCCATCTGAGAAGTTTTCATAGATAACAAATCTTCTTCCACTGAAAGTAAGTCCAAGGTTTTCAGCAAGTGTAATAGTCTCTGTTCTTCTATCAGCACCCTTCTTAAGTTTAGGAGCTGATACTCTGATATTAGCACTAACTCTTTCAAACTGGTTGTTTACAATAACAAGGTTTCTTTCCTCTCTATCACCATTAGCATATGCGAATATAGATTCTTCAACGCCAGACTGTGAGTAAGCATCATAAATATTGAAGTGGTCAACACCACTGAAAAGATAACGCTTTCTAAGAAGTGGGAAAATCTTTCTATAGTGTTCTGAAACAATCCAATCATTAGGAGTTTCGTTCCAGTATGCTCTCTTATACTCCATTCCATATTTTTCTCTGAAGCCTTCGATTTGGCCATGACCAAACATTGGAAGGCCAGGAAGAGTTGAAAGAATAGTACATATACTGAAATATCTATTGCCATCACCAAACTGAGCAATTGCAGTCTCTTCATCTGGGTTATTCATGAAGTTAACATAGCGCTTTAAAATTTCAGGTTCATAAGCAAGAGTATTTTTGATAGCAAGTCTATACTTTTGGTTTTCCTGGTTTTTAAGCATATTCATGAATGCAGAGTTATATACACGGTGCATACCAAGAGTTCTTACAAAGTAACCTTCAAGCATCCAGAATGCTTCTGCAAGAAGAAGGGTATCTGGTACTTCTTCTGCAATTCTGTCTACAACTTCTCTCCAGAACTCTTGAGGAATTCTTCTATTAAACTCTTCATCACTCATTGCATAAACAAATCTTCCTGCGATATCGCCACCTGTACCTGGTTTTGGGTACCAAAGTCTCTGAATATGGCGTTTAGCAAGTGTCATTGCAGCATCGAATCTGATAATAGGGAAGTTACGAGCAACGTGTAAAATCTTCTGGATAACTGCTTCACGAGTAATTGGATTTAGATAATCAAGCTGTGCTGTATCATTCCAAGGCATTGATGTTCCATCATTTCCATGGAAAACATACTTAGTTTCACCTGTTCTCTTATCTCTTCTTCTAAATGTTACAGCTGCATCTGTCTTATTGTAGTAGTGATCTTCAAGTTTAATTTCAATATCTGGATTTGTTGATAAATCTGGACCATTGAAAGTATAAGATGGGAATGGAGAATAATCTTGTGATACAAAGTATTCAGGATGTTCATACATCCAATTACTATCAAGACCTGTATGGTTAGGAACCATATCGGAAGCAAGTCTAATGCCTCTTGCTTTACATCTATCTCTTAGGTTTTCAAGAGCCTTCCAGCCACCAATACTTTGAGCTATTTCATAGTCTTTTAAAGAATATGCTGAAGCATCTGCATCAGGATTTCCACAAAGAATCTTAATTTCCTTTGATGCACTACTTCTCTCCCAAAGACCAATAAGCCAAAGAGCTGTAAAACCTCTTTCCTGAAGCAAGTCTAATTCATGGTCTGGAATTTGATCTAATGTTTTAATTTCTCTGTGGTACCATTTAGAGAGTTGGTCAAGCCATACTAAGGTACACTTTGCAATCATAACGACACGAGGCATCCAGTTAGTATCAGCACTGAAAGCTTCATATTCATTGTTTAAGCCAGAATAATCAGGTACTTCCATTACAGGAGCTGGACCGCCACCTCCATTAAATGAACCATGATCTTTTTCTTCTTGTGCAATGAAATCAAGACCTGACTGTAATAATAGCTTAAGCTCTTCAGGTAGAATAAAACTCCACTCTCTAAGAATGTATTTAAGCTGTTCAGATAAGCTATTAGGAAATAATCTTCCTGGGCGAGTTAAGAAATCAAAGATATCATCCTCATCAAATCCTGAAATTTTAGTACCCTTTGTATAGCTTCCTAATAAAGATTGTAAGCCTTTATAACCGTTTGGAAAGGTAATTCCATCAGGAGATATAAAAGGCTTAGCAGCTTTTACAAGTGCAGGGTTTTGAAGCATTATCTGATGAATAAAGAATCCTCTAAGGTCTTCCTCAAGTTCATAAACTCCATCTGGTTCAATAGATTTTAAAAGTGGAGAAGGGAAATTCTCTCTGTAGTAACCAACAACACCTTGCATTGCCACATCATCAGCAATTAAAGGAATCAATCTTGAGAATAGGTCTGGATTATTTTCTTTTAGATATGTGCTTAAAACACTCTGGTAGAGAAGATGTAATACAGCAACAGTGTGTAATTTACCAGCACTGATGTATTCTCCTTCATTTGTCTTCTTTATAAGCTCATTGTACTTAAACGCAATATCATTTGCCTCATTGTAGATATGCTGCAAATCAAACTCAGTAATAAATACTGACTTTTTCAAATTTAACTTTTCTCTTATCTGCTTTGAGATACGAAAATCATGTTGTAGCATGCAGTAACACCCCTTGTTTACTAGATAATTTTAGGATATCAGAAAATATTGATATTGGATACAAACATTTAAACATTTATTGTTGTTGTAGAAATATCATTACAAAGTAATGTATTTTTACTTTTATCGATAAGACACTTTAACGTAACTAATTCATTTTGAGTGAAATTACTAGTAACATAAAGTCTCACATCACCATGTATAGGACGACCAATTCCTATTCTAAAACGATAGAAATTATCACTTCCTAATCTTTCTTTAATGTTCCTAAGACCATTGTGCCCTTGTAGCCCTCCTCCTTGTTGAATCTTGGCTTGTCCTAAAGGTAATTCAAGATCATCATGAACAATTAATATTTCTTCACTTTTGATTTTAAAAAATGAAGCTGCTTCACTTACTGCTGTACCTGATAAATTCATATATGTCATTGGCTTTAAATAAATCATATTGCCTTCCTTTGCATATGCACTATGAAATTTAACCTGCCATCTTAAGTTAGGTAGTATTGTATCAGCTACAATAAAGCCAGCATTATGTCTTGTCTTTTCAAATTCTTTTGTAGGATTACCTAAAAAAACTGTCATCTTTATCATAGAATAACTATATCAAAAAAGGAGGCTAAAATGTATCACATTGGTGTGTATGTACCACTTGATTACCTAGAAAAGGTAAGAGATGCAATGTTTCAAGCAGGAGGAGGAAAGATAGGTTCTTATGATAGCTGTTGTTGGGTTACAAAGGGAGTAGGTATGTTTCGTCCTCTTTCCTCAAGTAAACCATTTATAGGAAAGGAAAATCAAATAGAAAAGGTT
>JAQYFM010000030.1 GCA_028723145.1 Spirochaetales bacterium
ATCCATTCTGGAGACCTATACTGTATCCTTCCATACGAGATTTATAATCTCCTCGTAAGAGTCCATCGACATTTAGTTTTATGAAGTACTGTCCTTTTTCACTTGGCAATAACAGTGCCTTTTGAAGTGCTTGTTCCCACCTTATTACCCATGGATCAAGAGTGTACTTTACGAACTCAAGAGACTGCTGTTCTATGTTGTTGAAAGTACTACGTTCAAGGCTCCCTACCATATGAGGTGGTATTCTATAAAGCCTTGCAATTTCATCAAGTTGGAACTTTCGTGTTTCAAGAAATTGTGCCTCCTCTGGAGGTATTCCTATAGTTTTATAGGTCATGCCCTCTTCGAGAACGGCAACTTTGTGTGCATTATTACTTCCTCTATATACTTCATTCCAGCTTTCTCTCACCTTTGCAGGGTCTTTTAGAATTCCTGGATGTTCAAGTACTCCTCCCGGATTAGCACCATTTGCAAAAAATGATGCTCCATATTCTTCACAAGCTATCGTCATTCCTACCGCATTCTTTGCCATTGCAAGTGGAGAGAATCCTTTCAAACCGTTAAATCCAAGACCACAGATATGAAGAACCTCCTCTGCCTTAAGAACAATGTCCCCATTTTCCTTAAAGTTTGGATTATCATCATTTTGCCTTGTGTATGTATAGAAGATTCTTCCCTTATCATCCCTATCAACTTCCATTTGATTTGGAAGTAATGGATATAGAGAAACAACTCTTCCAGCACCATCTCTTATAATCTGTGCATATGCATTTCCCCAAATTAAAAGATGACTCATCATTGTTTCTCGAAAAACAAAGGAAGTCATCTCTGGGTTTGGTTCATCATGAAGTAGTGTATATAACGGATGGTCTATAGCCATCACCTTTCCACCCTTTTCATCGTATTTATAAATATGTAATGGCAACGAAGCTATAGCCTCTGCTAGGATACGAACACACGCATATACTGCTGTTGTCTGCATTGCAGTTCTTTCATTAACTGGCTTACCTGCTGTAGTTCTCCCAAAAATAAAATTTGGGCCATTTCCTAGTTGGTCTACGGGTCTATCTTTATTTTTCTTTGTTGAAAAGACCTCAAATATACTCATTTGCTTACCTCCGTCACACATTTCACAATGTAATATGTATTTGGTGTCCAATATACACCGTCCTTAAGCCTATAAAATGATGTCTGACCAGTTACTATATTTCTGCTATTCCCTGTATACAAATACGGGAACTCAAATATTCCAATACTAGATCTTTTTCGCATTAAAACGATGCTGCCATCATCACCTACAATATTTTCACTCATGCTTGGAGTAAGAATAGTTTGTGTAATCTTTTTTCTAGTGTAAATGCTTATGGAACTTGGCGCAGAATTTCCATTCGCGCCATATATGCCCATAATGTCATCACCTGTTACGATGTTCTTTCCCATAAAAATGTGTAATGCAGCCACTGTAGTTGATGTAGGGTATGAATATGACCCAATGCAAATAACAAAGTATCCCTTAGGTTCTCCAAATACTGTGAGATAAAACTTATAGTTTTGCTTTGAATTGTCAAAAGGCTGATAATTCGTACCATTAGAAGACCCCGGTGCTGCTGTTGCTAATGATGTAGCAGTAGTATTTACACCATAATATAAATAAGTTGCGTTTGACGGATATCCTAAAAAGATACCTGTAACATCATCTTTTTCAAAAAATATAAGACCACTTGTTTCATCTCTGTATGCATCTGGATATCCGATATCATGTAAAATATCAACTACCGCCTCTGAAAGTATACGTGTCTCTTCTTCTATACATGAATAGGAACCTGTAGTAGTTCCTGCATTATATCTATATGTTTTTTTAGTCGAGAAATTTGTTATTGTACCTTCATATTTCTTCCTGTAATACATTATCCCTCCTGGACTGATACCGTTATTTTTGCAAAATCCTTAATAATTTCAATTTCTTCCTCAAGTTCTACAACTATAGAAGTATTATCAATACAGCAACAATCCATGTCACATATTTCTGTTATTACACGGACTTCTTTTTCTTCCTCATACTCATCGTAATGAATAATTCTTATATCTGTATCAATGCAAGCACCTTGTATACCCTTCCAGTAATCAAGTGAATCATCTATCGTTGTTTCATATATTTCTTGCTTTTCATCGTAGAAAACTATTAGAGAGTCTTCATCAACACATACACCCTCGACTCCACCATCAGAACCCTTTATATTTCTAATGGCATCCGGCATATCAAGAGTCTTTATCAAATCATTAGAAGAGGTCTTTTCTCTTATAGCATCTGCTATATCTGTAAGCGTATTATCATCTATGAAATACTTCATTAAAACTTCTCCTCTTCTGCATCAGTGATTGTTAGAAACCTAACACCACCATTACCATCTGATAAAACAAACTGGCCATCTTCTCCTTCTTCCAGAACAGATTTACTGACTTTTTTATCAGACTCGCCTTTTATTAGCCTTACTAAATCAAGAAGTCCATTTTCTGAAAAGTATTTCATAAGACCTCCTTATGATGTAAACACGCTATCCCATACAGCTTTCACCTCATCTGTAGATAACTCCACAACATCCGTCTTTTTAAGGTAATCTGACAAGTCAATGGCTGTTGTTCCAAAGAGTTCATACTTAGTACCGTCCCAGTAGTATTCATCAAAAGTATTAGTTCCAGATCCTTTATTTGGAACAAGGTAAATAACTCCCTTACCACCTTCATCTGGAAGTTCCTTCATAGAACCAACCTTAGAAAAGCTGATGCCAGAAACCTTACTTAATGCATCAGATATAGCCTTTACTACAAATGAAGTATTTGCGATCTGTAGACCATTATCTCCTGTTGGAGCAGTTGGAACTGTTGGAGTTCCTGTAAATATAGGACTAACAAGTCTTGCATAAAGTGATGTGTCAATATCATCAAGTTTTGTCTTCAGCTCATTTGTAAAGTCATTAGTTGAAAGCCCCATACCTTCTATTGCTTTTACATATTTTGAATATTCTGCCCTAAGTAACTGGGTTATAAATAACCAATCGGTCTTACCAAGATACTCATTCGTTGCCATTAATAAATCCTCCTACGAATTAAACACACTATCCCATACCGCTTTGATATCTGAAAATGAAACCTCTGACTCTGAATCAAGGGCTCCAACTTCATCCGCAGTATATTTAGGCTTAAAACTATCTTTAGCCCAACTAGGAACAGTCGGGTCTATCTCGTTATAATTATCAACAAGCCTTTCTCCATTAATAGTTGGCTTGTTCTTAAGAATCCTATAATCTTCTGTTCCATCTACAATCTCTTCTGAAATCGAAAGATTTATATCCTCTTCTTTTTCAACTGATAAATCAATATCAGCATCTCCACCTATTT
>JAQYFM010000031.1 GCA_028723145.1 Spirochaetales bacterium
GATGGTTGTAGAATTGGTATTGATGACATCCCTCGTCCAGAAGGCGATTTCGAGATGTACTCAATCCACGACGGAATTATCGTCATCAACAAGAACGCTGTAATTAAGTCAGGTACTGTAAACTGATTACCTACAGGGATAAGAAAAAACTGTTCTCAAAAAGGTCGATTAATTTCGACCTTTTTAATTTTTCAATAAAAAACCACGGAAATTAATCCGTGGCAAAAGAATAGTTTTTAATTTCTTAGCAGATTCTGTGAATCCAACCCTTAGGAGCTTCAACTTCACCCATCTGGATACCAGTAAGTGTTTCTCTGAGCTTAGAAATAACAGGACCCATATTCTCCATACCAGAAGGGAAACAAATATCACCATCATTAGTATGAACAAGACCAACAGGAGATATTACTGCAGCTGTACCACAAAGGCCACATTCAGCAAAGTCTTTAACCTCATCGAATCTTACTGGGCGCTCCTCAACTTCAAGACCAAGATAATCTTTAGCAACAATCATTAATGATCTTCTAGTAATAGAAGGAAGAATTGTATTTGATTTAGGAGTAACAACCTTATTGTCCTTTGTAACAAACAAGAAGTTAGCACCACCAGTTTCTTCGACATATGTTCTTGTTGCAGAATCAAGGTACATATTCTCATTATAACCAAGGCTATGAGCATGCTCACCAGCATAAATACTCATTGCATAGTTTAAGCCTGCCTTAATATTACCTGTTCCATGAGGAGCAGCTCTATCATAATCTGAAAGAAGAAGCTTAATAGGCTTTACACCACCTTTGAAGTATGGTCCAACAGGAGTACAGAACATTCTAAACTCATATTCAGGAGCTGGCTTAACACCAATTACAGGACCTGAACCATAGATAAAAGGTCTAACATAAAGAGTTGCACCACTTCCAAATGGAGGAACATAATCGATATTTGCTTTGATTAATTCATCAAGAGCTTTCAAGAAGTCTTCTTCGCTAATTTCAGGCATAATAAGACGACGACATGTGCTCTGTAATCTAGCAGCATTTAAATCAGGACGGAAAGCAACAACGTGACCATCCTTTGTTCTATAAACCTTTAAGCCTTCAAAACCTGTTTGTGCATATTGTAAAACACCTGCACACTCGCTAATTGTTACTTCAGCTTTATCTGTAAGACCACCTTCGTCCCACTTGCCATCTTTCCAAGATCTTGTATAACGATAATCAGTTTTAATATAGCCAAACCCAAGGCTTGACCAGTCAATATCCTTAGCCATAGTAGCACCTCGTTTTTACCAAATAGAATTAATAAAACTATAGTTTTTTAAGCTCTATTGTACAAGTATTTATTGTCTAAAAAATTCCTTGTTCGATAAGCTTCTTTGTTAGTGAGAAGTCAGAGGGAACCATATCTAAAGATAATAATTCATCTTTTGTTACATATTTTATTTCAGAGTGAACTGAAAGAGAAAAACTATGCTCTAAAAGTTTAACTTCATATGCTTTCAAATGATAAAGAATATCATTATTAACAAAGTCTATAGAACATAAAAATCTTCCAACTTCACACTTTATTCCTAGCTCTTCATCAAGCTCTCTGCTTAGTGTTTCAGCTTCACTCTCAGTATATCGATTTTTACCACCAACAAATTCCCACTTTCCATTTGTTGTATTACCAACACATCGTTTAGCAACAAGAATTTTACTATCTTCTATTACAATTGCACAGGTTGTAATTCTTTCATTCATTTTTTTATAGTATCACACAATTTGGAAGTAAAAAATGTAAAATAGCAACACCTAATAAAATTAAGCCCCTATGCTTTCCCCTACCATATATTGTTGATACCCCTATTTTTTCTTCCTTTAGAGCTAAAAAGAAAAAGGAAGAAAAAAATAAAGAAATAGAAGGAAGCAAATCTCCTAAAAACTTAGGACCAGGACTTGATGGAAAAATTAAATTTAATATAGAAAGTAAAACTCCAAAGCCAAAACAGATAATTCGTAGCTTTACATTTGTAAGCAATAAATGTCGATATCTAATTAAAAATGTTAAATGCTCCCTATAGCAATCAAGAAGTAAGAAAAGAGCAACAACAATTAAATAAACAACTGTTAACAAGTAGATCTGCATTTTCCAACCTCTAAAATTAATTCTTCACTTGTAAAAAATCCAACATCATTATAAGCATTTTTCCCTGCTAAAGAATGTAGTAATACACCTTGAATAGGATCTTTGATTACAGCAGTTATTCCAGCAAGCACATCCCCTGAACCAGCAACACCTAATGCAGGATTAGGATAAGCTAAAATATAGTAATTATCATCTTTAAAAATAATAGTATTACTACTCTTTTTTATAACCGTTGCTCCCTTTAACGCTTTACTTACAGCTTTGATATCTCTCAATTCATCAGTGCTTTCAATTTTTAAGGTCTTCATTAATGCTCTAAATTCTCCAACATGAGGGGTAATAATGATATTTTTCCCATCCTTAATTTCTTCAGCTCTTTCGCCAAGCATATTGATAGCACCAGCATCGACAACCACACATTTTCCACTAAACAAATTAATAATGTTAATTACCTCTTCACTTGTTAAATCAACAAGACCAGGACCAATTAATAAGCTATCATAGATTTCACTAGATTTTAAATCAGAAAATCTTTTGACTATTGGAGATAAGTTTTCACTTGCTACCACACTATAAGCATCATCAGATGTAAAGACACTAACTAGACCTGCTCCTGCTTTAAAAGCAGAACGTTCAGAAAGTCTAATAGCTCCAGTATATGCACTACTTCCACCAACAATTGCAACATGACCTTTTTTATTTTTATACATTCTACTATCGATTGGAGGAAGATAAATATCTTGATAATCAAGTAGATAATAGTTTTCTTCAATATTTATCTTAAAAAGTGGAAATGATGGATTTGTGGCAATAACAGTACCAACACTATTAATATTATTTCCAACATAAAATGCTATCTTCTCATAACCAAAGGTAATAGTTTTCTTTGCCTTTACGCAGTATGAATTGCCATTCTCTCTTAATCCCGATGGGCAATCAATTGAAATTACATTTCCACACTTTGATATCTCATCAACTATTTGTTTCTTTTCCTCACTTAAAATGCCAGCAAAACCTACTCCAATTAATCCATCAATTATTAAATCTGCTGCTATAGTATTTACAAATGGAATATTTAAAGCTTTACAAATATTTAACTGAGTTAAATTTTCTTCACTTTGATGGCCGTCAACAAAATATATTTTTATATTTTCAAATCCATCACAATAAGCCATTCTAGCAACAGCTAAGGCATCAGCACCATTGTTTCCACTACCTGCAACAAATAAAACTGAATTTGATTTTTTTATATCCTCTTTAATTAGAGAGTAAAATTCTCTTGCAGCACTTTCCATCAAGCTTAATGAAGGAATTAAATATTCATCTTGACTTAATTTATCAAGCTCTTTGGCACTTTTATAGGAGATAAGTTTTTTCATAATTTAAAATTTACTCTCTTTTGTAATGTTTTAAAAGAGATTGACAGAGAGCATTCATTACACTAATCTAAATTTGTCCGGGGTGGCTAATATTGCCTGAGATTATACCCGTTACCTGATCTGGATAATACCAGCGTAGGGAGCGCGTCTCATTCTATCCCGTGGCAGACTTATTTTAGGAGGTGCTTTATGAAAAAGCATTTGGTAGCCTTAGTAATTCTGACACTCATTGCATTACCAATTTTTGCAAAAGGTGCATCAGAAACTTTGGGAAAGGATGATGGCAATGAACTTACCATCTATTGTTACGATACATTCTCTTCTGAATGGGGTTCTGGCCCTACTCTTATTCCACTCTTTGAGGAACAGACAGGTATTAAAGTAAATGTAGTTAGCACAGGTAATGCTCTTGAAATGCTCAACAAAGCTATTATGGAAGGTGAAAACTGCCCAGCTGACTTGATTTTAGGTATTTCAGATGACAGTGCATCTAGAGCTTATAACTCAAATTTATTTGCAACCTATAAATCTCCAGCGCTTGAAGATATCGATGATGAGTTAGAGTTTGATAAAGAGTATAGACTTCTTCCTTTTGACTACGGTGCATTTAGCTTTGTATATGATTCAGAGAGTGGTATTGAAAAACCGACCTCACTTGAAGATTTAAAGAAAGATATTTATAAGGACAAAATCATCTTAATTGACCCACGTACAAGCTCTGTAGGTCTTGGTTTATTACTTTGGACTATTGAGGTTTATGGTGATAACTATCTCGACTGGTGGAAGGCTGTTGGTAAAAATGCATTAACAATCGCAGATGGATGGTCATCAGCATATGGCCTTTTCACAGAGGGTGAAGCCCCAATTGTTCTGTCATATACAACTAGTCCTGTTTATCACGTACTTTGGGAAGATACAACAAGATATCAAGCCCTCATATTTGATGAAGGACACTCAACTACTATTGAATCTGTTGGTATCTTAAAGAATGCGAAAAATAGAGCTAACGCAGAAAAATTTGTTGACTTTATTTTAACAGAAGGACAAAAAGAAACAGCTATTGCAAATTCAATGTATCCAGCAAATTCAAAGACTGAGCTCCCTGATGCATATGATTGGGCTCCAAAACCAGCTCTTTTACATCTTGATGCAGAGGTAATTGCTCAGAATCTAGAAAAATGGTTAAATGAATGGACAGAGGCAATGGTTAACTAGTAAATGATAAGAGAAGGTAGAAACTACTACAAATTAAACTCTATTTTTGCCAGGATTATTTTATTCCTGGTGTTTCTCCTTCCGTTAATTTTTACTTTATCAAAGGCTTTTTTTACAGCTAATGGTTTTACATTAGATTTAGTAAAAGAAGCCTTTACATCT
>JAQYFM010000032.1 GCA_028723145.1 Spirochaetales bacterium
CCTCATCAGCCATATTTATGTCCAGAGCCTTATGCAAGTATGTATGAGGGCTATGAGCTTCCTATTACTCCAAGTTATTTTGATACTCTAGAAGATAAGCCTGAGCTTGAACGTCTTTGGGCTGGAGATAATTTAAAGGAAGATAAGTCAAAGCTAAAAATTAAGCCTCAACTATTCTTAGGATGTAATAGTTTTGCTGATCATGAATTAGGAAGAGTAATTAATAAGGTTAGGGAAGTCGCACCAGATGCGATGATTATCTATACTTCAGATCACGGAGAAGCACTTGGTGCACATTCCTTGTCCCTCAAAGGACCAAGTGTATATGAAGAAATTGCCCATATTCCAATGATAATTAAGGGTGGAGCTTACATGAAATCTCCTGTAGGAAAGGTATATGAACATGTAACTAGTCATATTGATCTAGTGCCGACTTTCCTTGATTACTTTGGAATAAAGGTTCCTGGAGAACTTCACGGTGTTTCAATGCGACCTATCATTGAAAATCCTGAAGGAAATACACTCCATGATACAGTATTTACTGAGTTCCATCGTTATGAACAAGACCACGATGGATTTGGTGGCTTACAATTTATGAGAGCTGCTATTTCTGATAATGCAAAGCTGGCAATTCACTTGATGGATAAAGATGAGCTCTTTGATACAGCAAATGATAAGTATGAGTTAAAGAACCATATTGAGGATCCTGAATATTCAGCTATTCGTGATGACCTTCATGAAAAGCTACTTGATATGATGAATAAAACTCGTGACCCATTCCGTGGATATCAATGGAGGTGTAGAAGCTGGAATAAGGAGAAGTACTCACCTGAATGGGAATGTGATGGCTATACAAGACAGAAAGTCACAGAACCAGGAGAGCTTCAAGAACTAGATTATGATACAGGAATGCCTATTACTGAATTTGTTAGGTATAAGAAGAAGTATAAGAAGCCTGCGGGAACTGTATGAAGAGTGTTACAAGGAAGGATATAGCACGAGAAGCTGGCGTAAGTGAGACAATCGTAAGCTATGTCATCAACGATAATAGGTATGTAGATGCCGAAAAGAAGAAACGTGTACTTGCTGCTGTTGAAAAGCTTGGATATAGACCAAGTCCTATTGCACGTGCTCTAAAAGGTAAAACTAGCAACCATGTCCTATTTATCGCAGATGATATGATGAGTGAATACTTTGGTATCATCATCGGTGAAATGGAAAAGCGCCTTAGTGGTAAGGGCTATATGATTTCTCTATCAGCAGATAAGGGCGACCCTTCCTTTGTAAAGAAAGTACTTGATTGGAACTTTGATGGTGTAATTGTTGGTTCTAGAACTATGGACCAAAGGTCTATTCAAACATTAATTTCATCATCAATTCCAACAGTATTACTTGCAATTAATGAATATCCTGTCTTCGAAGGACGTTATGGCGTTATTTACACAGGTCTAAAAGGAGGAGCAATAGATGCTGTGTCTGCCATGAAAAAGATAGGAAGGACAAAGATTGTTTATATCGACTCTCTATCTGAGAAATATGTTCTGCCAACAGATTATCGCTATCAAGGATATTGTCAGGTTGTGCAAGAACCACTTGTTATCAGTGGAGTTCCTACTCAAGAAGCACTTGAGATAAAGGTTAGAGACCTTTATAGGAAAGAACATTTCGATGGCATTTTAGCTCGTACTGATTCTGTTGCTCTCTATGCAATTAGAGCATTAAAGGATTTGGGAGTAAAGGTCCCGGATGATGTTTCAGTAGTAGGTTTTAATAACTCGAAGATGTGTGAATATACTTCGCCAACTCTTTCGAGTGTAAGAATTAGGCAGGATTTAATTGCTGAAAGTGCACTTAACTTGATGCTTGAGCTAAGAAATGAAGGTGATGTTCAAGTATTAAGATCAGAGCTCAAAACAGAGCTCATAAAAAGGGAAAGTTTATAAAAAAGGAACAAAAAAGGAGGTTCAATTTTTATGAAAAAGATTTTGGTTTTATTGTTGACAGCACTAGTTGCTATGTCTCTTTTTGCAGGTGGAGCTGCAGAGAAAGCTGAATCAGAACAAGTTACTCTTAAGGTCGCTAACTACGCAGTTCTTGAACAGGGTTATATCCCTTTCTGGGAAGGCGTTAAATCAGGTTTTGAGGCTAAATATCCTAACTATAAGATTGAATGGGTAACAGCTCCATATGGTGAAATTGTTAACCAAGTAATTAATATGGCAGGTGGTGGTGATAGAGTAGATGTAATCTTCTCTGAATCAAGCTGGGTTCCAGGATTTGAAGATGCAGGCTTAGCTGCTCCAGTTGATGAAGTATTAAGTGATTCATTTATTAAAGATATTTACCCAAGTGTTCTTGCAGACTTTGAGATTAATGGTAAAGCATATGGTGTTCCTCTCTATGTAACTCCATTCGTTCTTTACTACAATAAAGACCTCTTTGCACAAGCTGGATTAGACCCAAATACTCCTCCTACAACTTATGATGAAATGCTTAAGTATGCTGAAAAGCTTTCACAGCTCAAAGATAAGAATGGTAACAAGGTATATGCATTTGGCCAGACAACAGCAAGTGTTCCTATCAGTGGTACAGCATTAACAGCTATGATCTTCAACTTTGGTGGTGAAGTATTAGATGCTAATGGAAACCTCTCTTGTGATAATGCAGGTTTTAGACAGGCATTTGAAACTCTCGCTCTTATGGATGAAAAGGGCTATAACCCACAGAATGCTAAGCTTAAGGATTTAAGAAATCTCTTCGCTCTTGGTCAGCTTGCAATGTATTATGATCAGAGCTGGGGTTTCAATGGTGTAAGTTCAATTAACCCAGATGCTAAGAGCTTTACAGCTTCTGCAGCTCCATTAAAGGGTGGAAATGGTAATGGCGAATCTCTCATGAGCGCACACTGCTTCGTACTTGTTGATAATGGTGAAGCTCACAACAAGGCTGTTGATGCATTTGTTCAGTATGTAATTAGTGCAGACACATTAAGTGATTATCTTGCAAACGTAACTCCTGCATATCCTGCAACATATTCAATGGAAGGTATGGAAGGCGTTGCTAATAACCCTATCTTAAAGGGTGCAGCTAGTTCAGTTGCTAATGTTAAGCACCAAGTAACAGTTCCTGCTCTTAACGATCTTAACCTAGAGCTTACAACTCTTGCTCAAGCGGTTACAGTAAGTAACAAGAGTGTTGATCAAGCTATTGCAGAATTTAAGAAAGCAGCAGCGTTAAAGTTACAGTAATTGAATACTTTCGGCAGGGCAAATGCTCTGCCGAAATCTTGGAGAACTATTATGAAAAAACTAAACTCCAAAAATAGAGGGGACAGGATTTATTCCTTTTGCCTTTTAATTCCTGCATTTTT
>JAQYFM010000033.1 GCA_028723145.1 Spirochaetales bacterium
GTTATTTTAAGGATACTTTAACAAAAAGTTACATCAAAAACCTAGCTTTAGCAGCTCCAATGCATGATATTGGTAAAATTGCAATTCCTGATAGTGTATTAAAAAAGCCTGGAAGATTAACTAGTGAGGAATTTGAAATAAATCCTTATTTGCACAGTGTTGGTAAAAAACTTCGATTCATCGCGTTATTTGCAGAATCTATCCCTGTAATTGAGGGTTTTTGGGCAATGCAGTGACCATTCCAGTATCTTATCAACCCTCTCATACTGATTTCCCTCATTCATGATGAAAGCAAAAAGGTTGAGGTAATCCTGCAGTTCTTCTCTGTCAAAGCCTGAATGGGAGTTCAGAAACTTCTTGAGAAAGAAACATTTTCTGTTGATCGGCAGCAGGGGATTATCCTTATCGGATACTCCCTTCAGAAGTCTTGCATTATATGTCTCACTTTTCAGACCAAGCTCATCCACCAGCAACCTGTGTCCCCTTTCATCATCATGTATCAGCTTTGAACCTTCCCTGATATGATCCTTGAAGGTGGATAATGTTCTTTTTCCGCTTACCTTGCCGAAGCCTTCGGCAAATGCGATGGTTCTCTTTCCGTCAGTACCTATTCCTATGCAGATCTGATTTTTGGATAATCCCCTGTACAGAGTCCCATCATCCTTGTGTTCTATATCCTGAGTTCTCACCTTATAGAAGGTCTCATCAATGTAAACAGTTCCTTCCAGTACAATGTCCTTCTGATAATCACTCAGTACAAAAAACAGCTTGCTCAGCCAGTATTTAACAGTACTGTAAGCATTTCTGTTGGTTTTTGATATGGATGTGAAGCTCTGGAACCTGAACAGGCACAGACAGAAATCTATCCATTCGGAGATCGGGATCTTATGATCCTGAAATATAGTTCCGGTTATTATGGTGAAAGTTCTGCGACAGGATTTACAGCAGTATCTTTTCACACCGTTACGCGTCCTGCCGTATCCCATGTATTCCTCATGTCCGCAGTATGGACACTTCTGAGGCTCATATGAATTAAGAAGACCGGCTTCCTCCGTCTCGGATATTGCCTTGTGCTTATCCGCGTAAAGGGCGTCGACCTTCCTGTCGATGAAATGCTGCAGTTCAGTAGCATCTGCATCACCTGTCCAGGGAGTTGTCCTCCTGGATTCCGTAATGAAAAATTCTTTGTTCATGTGTGGTAGTCCTAAATGAAGTGGACTTGGCTGACTGGACTACCACATCAACTTGCCAGCCTCATCCACTGTTCATTAAGTACCACTATCGTACTTCATTTACCCTATTTTTACCAACACTGTGCAAATGTGGATTTAAAAATAATTAATCGCTTTGTAATATATTCTAATGTTATATATATGCTGCGAAAAACCCACACGCTTGCGTGTGGGATGAAAGCAGCTTTTCTTTCTCTTGACAATTATCTAGAAGAATTAAATATACTATGTATATAATAAATCATGAAAGTAAATAAAAGGGGAGTAAAGGATTAAGGTTAATAAGATTAAAGTATTAAACAGTGGAATTAAAATAGTTTAGAAGATTAATAACAGGGAGATTGACTGTACTTCCTTGCTGGAAAGCAGAAATTTACCGCTAATGTGGTCGTAGGACTGCTTGGTAATGAAAGTCCTGATTTAAATAGACTTACACTTGTAACTCCAAAGTCTGAAAATGATGTACGATTACAAGCTACACTTGGTAATCAGAACCCCTCGGGCTTGCCCGTGGGAGCAGTCAGAGATATCTAATCTTGGCGTTTTGCTGCCTCTTTTATTGTCTTACTATAAACTATAGATATTAATGGTAATACAGCGATATCAGATGCAAAATAACTTAAATACAAACCATCAAGCTTAATAAAATAATTTAATATAAAGGCAAATGGTATTAGTAGGGCAAAGAATCTAGTCATTGTTAATGCTAAACTCCTCTCTCCCTTTCCAAGTCCTTGCAAAAGTCCTGATGTAATTATATTTGGACTTGTAAATAAAAAGCAAAATGAGAGAAGTTTAAAAGCTCTTATACCCATTTTCATCAGAGTATCATCGGAAGTAAAGAGTGATACTAATTGCTTTGTGCAGGTTTGAAAGAAAATAAACCCTATAATCATAACAGACCAAGATAATAGAAGAGATGTAAAATACGCTTTTTTTACTCTCTCAAAATTTCCTGCTCCATAGTTATATGAAACTATTACAACAAGGGCAGATGATATTCCTGATGCTGCTAAGAACATAAAAGACTCTAACTTAAGGTACATTGAATAAACTGCCATTGCATCTAAACCATAAGATAAAATTAGTCTGTTAAATATTAGTCCAACTATTGAGCCCGCGGCACTAACCATCATAGATGGCAGAGCAATATTACTAATGCTCTTAAGCTCTTTAGTTAAAAAACTTCCTGATAACTTTAATATTCTATTCCTTTGGTAAAAAATAAAGCCAATAATAAAAGAAACTAAATATCCTAAAACTGTACTAATTGCAGCACCTTGAGAACCTAAATCAAAATAGAAAATGAATATAGGATCTAAAATAATATTCGCTACAGCTCCAGAAGATTGAATTATCATTGCATATAAAGGCAATGAGTGAGAATTAAATAATGAAGCAAATAGTGTTGAAATAAATATTAAAGGAAAGCCTAATGCAATTATTTGTAAGTAATTAGAACCAAGAGAGATTGCTTGTGTATCAGTTGTAAAACACTTTACAAAGACTTTTGCTAAGATAAGAGATAATAATGCAATTGTACATGCAATAGCTATTACACATAAAAACGCTGTTTTAAATGTATTTTCTGCACTCTTCTTGTCTTTTTGACCAAGATGTCTTGAAATACATCCACCCATTCCAGCTCCAAAGCCAGAACATAGTGCTAAAGAAATATTAATTATTGGATGAGTAATCGAAATTGAGGCAAAAGCATGACTAGAGTAGCGTGCAATAAATAAACTATCAAAAGCATTATATAATGCTTGAAATGCCATGGTCAGCATAGCCGGAAGTGCCATTCTGACCACAAGAGTTAGTATATTTTCATTTCCAAGACGTTCTTCATTCATACGAATGAAAGTTTTATTAAAAAATAGGTTAGTTAATCAAGCCTTTTTATCTAAATATAACTTTGCTTTTAATAGAGCTAACTGAGTTTTAGCATCTGCTATCTCACCATTCATAACCATTTCAATTAGACTTTCAAATTTAATTTGCTCTACATTAATAAATTCATCGTCATCTAAGTCCTGCTCTCCCTTTTCAAGCCCTTTTGCGATGTAGATTTGAATAGCTTCATCACTATATGCAGGAGTTGGATATAGAAAACCTAAATCAATCCACTCACGAGCAGTAAAACCTGTTTCCTCTCTTAGTTCTCTTTTAACAGCTTCAAGTTTATCTTCACTCTTTGAGTCAAGCTTACCTGCAGGAATTTCCCAAAGTATTTCATCAACAGGGTATCTATACTGACGTTCCATAATTACATTTCCATCATCTGTAATTGGAACTACACATACAGCACCAACATGTCTAATTAAATCACGACCAGTTTCATGACCATTAGGTAAAATTACTCTATCATGAAACACATGAAGAAGCTTTCCAGAGAAAACTTCGCTACCATCTATTCTTTTTTCTCTAAGATTATTATCGTTCATAACTCATTATTATGAAACAAGGGAAGAGCTAATGCAATTCCCTTGTCTCTTAATTATAGTAAATATGGCACAACTAAATTATGTGACTGATATACAATAAAGGTTTCAACCTCTGTAATGTCCTTTACCTTATTAAGCTCATTTTTAAAGAACTCAAGCAGTGAAAGACCTTCAGTATCACATAACTCAATTTGTAGGATGAGATCATAACGTCCTGTTACTACTGCACAGTTAATAACTCCATTTAAGCGAGTAAGCTCCCTAGCCTTTGTCTCAAGGTCAAGTGTTTTAACCTTGATACCCATCATAGCTACTTGGAATGATGGGATGTATTCAGGGTTTACTAATCCTGTGATTTGAAGAACGCCATCCTCAATCATTTTATTTACTCTTGTTCTAACAGTATTCTCTGTTATTCCAAGCTCCTCTGCGATGGCAGAATATGCTTTTCTGCCATCCTTTAAGCTTCTTATGATCGTTTTATTGGTCTCATCGATCTTTTTTATCATCCGTTCTTTCTCTCAAACTCTTTCATGAAATCCTTAAGAGCTACTACATCTTCATATGGAAGTGCATTATACAATGATGCTCTTAATCCACCAACTGATCTATGGCCCTTAAGACCAAGCATACCTTCAGCAGTAGCTTCCTTAACGAATTTAGCTTCAAGCTCTTCTGAAGGAAGACGGAATACAATGTTCATTCTTGAGCGGTAGCGCTTATCAACAGGGCTTCTCCAGAAGTCTGAAGAATCAATAACATCGTAGATTAATCCACTCTTTAAATCTGCATTCTTATCCATGCCTTCTACACCACCATTTCTCTTAATCCATTCGAGAACAAGTTTAACGCCCCAAATTGAGAATACAGGAGGAGTATTGTAAAGGCCCTTTTCCTTAGCATGAAGTGCATAATCCATATATGCTGTTAAATTAGGATTTCTTCTTTCAAGCATATCCTTTCTCATAATTACAAATGTAGCACCAGCAGGTCCTAAATTCTTCTGAACACCGCCGTAAATCATGCCAAATTTCTTTACATCTACTGGACGAGAGAGAATATCAGAAGACATATCAGCAATAAGAGGTACATCACCTGTATCTGGGAAATCTTTCCACTCAATACCTCCAATGGTCTCATTTGCACAAAGGTATAAATAAGCAGAGTTTTCACTTGGCTTAACACTCTTTGGATCAGGGAGAGTTGTAAAATTACTTTCTTTGCCATCAAAGAAAACATTTACATCACCTAGCTTTTGAGCATCTTGACAAGCTTTATTTGCCCATGTACCAGTTCTTGAATAATCTGCAACCTTACCCTTAACAAGGAAGTTAGTTGGGATCATTGTAAATTGAAGTGTTGCACCACCACCAAGGAAGTAAACATCATAATCCTCTGGGATAGCTAAGAGTTCTCTGAATGAAGAAAGACATGAATCATACATTTCTTCGAACATACCACCTCTATGGCTTGCTTCAATGATAGAAAGTCCTTTACCTTCGTAATCAACAATGTTGTCTCTCATCTCCTCTAGTACTTCAACAGGGAGAACAGATGGTCCTGCAAAATAATTCTTCTTTCTCATCAGATCTTACCTTCCTTTAATAATTTTTCAATTGTGTCATATACTTCCTGACCAATTCTTAATAAGTTTTCATTACTATTTGCACCAACGTGTGGGCTAAATGTTACATTTTCACAACCAAAGAGTGGATTTTCACTTACAACTGGTGGTTCAGATGAGTAAACATCTGTACAGAACCATGAAAGCCTTCCATCTTTAAGTGCTTGAGCTACTGCAGCTTCATCAACACACTTACCTCTACCTGTATTAATAATTACAGGTTTCTTTTCCATCTTATTAATAAGATCTTCATTTACCATCTTATCTGTTTCAGGTGTATAAGGGAGGTGCATTGAAATGTAATCAGCATCCTTAACAGCTTCCTCTGGAGTAGCTTTAAGCTCTGCTAAATCACTTTCAGTAACATACTTATCATAAGCTTGAACTTTCATGCCAAATGCATTTGCAAGAGTTGCAACGCGTTTTGCAATATTACCAAGGCCTAAAAGTGCAAGAGTCTTTCCACCAAGCTCACTTCTCTTTGTCTTCTTTGCCCATTCACCTGCTTTCATTGTTCTATCATAGAAACAAACCTTACTAGCTGTTGAAAGCATTAATGCGAAAGCCATTTCAGCAACTGCTGGGGCTGATGATTTTGGAGTGTTGGTTGCAATAATGCCTTTTTCCTTAGCATATGCTAAATCGATATTATCCATACCTACACCACCACGAATGATTAAGCGGCATTTCTTTGCATTATCAATGTACTCTTTGGTAGCCTTTGTTTTACTTCTAATAAGTATAACATCTGCCTCTGCAAGACGAGAAATATCATCTGTGACTTCACCAAAAACGGAGAGCTTTCCTGGTAAGCTCTTATCAAAAGCATCTGCAATGAGTATTAACATAACAACTCCTTTTTACATTTTGTTATGCTAAGTATGTGGGCAATTTATGTATTTGTCAATTTTTTTTAATAAAAATTATGAAAACTTAAATGGATAATTATCAAATATGCTAAAAATAGATCAAAATAATTTTTATTAGTATCCAAAAAACAACTTTTTTGGTCAATAAACAAAATGGAGAGTGAAAAAAAATCTCACTCTCCTCTTTTCACTCCTTTTCTAGAGCTACTACAGTAAGCTGTAAATTAGCAACTCCCCTATAGTAGTTTCTTCCTAGTCTGAAGACCATTTTTACCTTATCTCCAACATCAAAATTCTTTTTAAAAGCATCTTTGCTATTCCAATAAAGACAAGGCCAAAGCGAATTACCATACTTAATTGTAAGCTTTAAATTTCCTTTTTCTTTATTTTCCCCAAGACAGATACAATCTTTAATCTCCGCATGTTCAATTAAAAAGTTTAGAGGGAAGTTCTGCTCTCCATATGGCTCAAATAATTCAACTATCTTAATTAAATTTGAGTTCATATATTGTGGAGGAATTAATGCATCAACAGTTAATTGTTCCTCTGCTTGATCTTCATCAAGCTTTAAAACTTCTTCATCTAAAAATTTTTCAAATTTCTCAAACTTTTCTGCATCAAGAGAAAAACCACCTGCTGCTTTATGACCTCCAAAATCATTAACAATGTCCTCAAATAAAGATAAGAATGATCTACAGTTAAATGAACCACGACTACGCATTGAACCACTTAATCGCCCTTCTTCTGCTTCTGCAATTATCATTACGGCAGGAACTTGAGGATAATCACGTAATACCTTTGAAGCAATATTACCAGTTAACCCTCTTGGAATCGCTGAATCTTTAACCATAATAAATTTTGAACCAAAAGATTCTAAGCTCTCCTCTGCCTTAGCCTTTACAAAGTCATAGGACTCTTCACCAAGTTTTTGTCTCTCCTTATTTAAAGAAATCAGTTTCTTAGTTAACTCACTACAAATACTAATATCATCACTAAGAAGCAAATCAACAGCAACACGAGGGCAACCTAAACGGCCTGATGAGTTGATAACAGGAGTAATGTACCAACCAATTTCTGTTGTAGTAATTGGTCTTCCTAAAAGATTTTGTGCAGATAATAGTTGTACAATTGCTTCTCTTGGATGCTGATTAATCCTTTTTAAACCAGCTTTTACAATTACCCTGTTTTCATCTTTAAGTGGCATTAAATCAGCAATTGTTCCAAGTGCTACAATATCTAATATTCCCTCATATTCACTACTTAGTAGAGGCTCTTGGAAGCTACAACAACTTTGAAATAGACTAATTAAAGTTTCAAGCTCTTCATGTCCATCACTATACATTACCGCTCTACTTTGCTTAGAAAGGTCAAAAAGACTCTTTCCTTTGACTGCAGGAATAACCTTTTCAAGTTCCTCTCTAATATCATATAGCATGATATCAACACCATTTCCAAAGGCTTGGCGTAAAGCTCTTAACTCAATATCTTTATCTAAAACTAAAATAGGAAGTTGCCTGGTTAAAAAGGAAACTACCCTGCTATGCTCTAAGTCCATTACACCATTTGGAACTTCTTCGATAACTCTGCCTCTTTCAACAAGGTTATCAAGTTGCACGGCTTCAATAACTGTAGTTGTGTTATCACCTGGACCAGGTAGTGCATGAAGTAATATTACAGATGATGAATAATACTTTGTTTGAGAAAATCGTAAAGCCCAAATTAGTTTTGCAGCAACGCCACATCCTGCCAGGTGCTCAAACGGATAACCGGAGGATGGAACTTTAGGATCTATTACTGCAACAGCATCAGGAACATCATCGCCTGAAATATGGTGGTCAGTTACAATTGTATCAATTCCAAGTTTATTTAAGCTATCAATTTCTTTGATACAAGAAATTCCACAATCAACAGTAATTACTAAAGAAGCCTTCTCATCACATATTTTCTTAACCGCTTCGTCGGTTAAACCATAGGGATCATCTCCTTCAGGAAGCATGTAAAAGACATCAGCACCCAATCTCTTTAGCTCCCGAACCATTATTGTAGTTGCAGTAATACCATCTGCATCTCTATCACCAAAGATACAAATTCTCTCATGATCTTTAATAGCATCATTAATTCTGATTACAGCACTATCCATATCCTCGAACAAAAAAGGAGAATGAAGATAGTTAATACTACTTTCTAGGTAGTATTTTATATCCCTCCTATCTGTTATTCCTCTCCTTGCAAGTATTGTTGCAGAGAGTAAATCACATTTGTATTTCTCAACCAGACGTCGAGGAACCTCTGGTGATACTCTTTTAAGCTCATATTCCATATCAATAATTCCCAAAGCTATAGTGCAAGCTCAAGTAAGCCACTTTTCATTACCTTTAGTTCTACACCTAAAGCCAAAGTGATATAACGTAGCATGTATCTCATAATTCTTGAGGCTTGCTGTGGACTTATATTAAATGCAAGAGATTTAGAAAGAGGAGACGCAGCTGAATCTCTAATATATGCTCTTGCATTTCTAGGTAGTATTAGTCCATTTGATATATTATCACATTCACTGCAGCATGGAACAGAAAAAGTAGTATTATATCCTAGGATATCACTATCATTGTAAGTTCTTGAACATACAGGGCATGTAATAAAATCAGGTAAAAGTCCTGATATCTTCATATATTTTATCATAAATTGAGTTGCAACTATCACATAGTTTTCATCATTTAATGCATCTAATAGAGTTGTAAAAGTTTCATATAAATCTAAAAAGGTTTCACCCTTATATAAAATTACAAGCTCACTCATTAGAGAGGATGCAAAAATAGTCTCAAGTGAATGTGTTGCTTCTTCATGAATTGAAATAACATCTAAATCTACCAATGATCGAATAGATTTTTCTTTATTGTGGTAAACACTAAAAACAGCTTCCGTATATAGGGATGCCTTCACACACTTTTTTGATTTCTGAGCACCATACACCGTCATATTGTATACACCAAGCTCTGGCGACAAGAGTGTTAATAACCTATCGTTTTCTTTTACTCTTGTACTTTTTACTACAACGGAAAGTAATTTTTCATTTCTATCCACGAGTGAAAAAATAAAACCGATTTAGAGTAGTGTCAACCTTCATCTGGTATGCTATATTATTTCTATGCTTAAAAAACTACTTACACCAGCAATTCTTCTTTTAGCTATGCTTACTCTAAGTGCAGCTTCAATAAAAGATGAAAAACTTGAAGATACCTTTGATAGTGAAAAAAATCTTTCACTCTTCAACTTTAACAATTATGAAAGTGATGAAAAGGATTTTTTAGATAATACTAAATTTTATTTACAGACTATGGCTCCAGGAGATGAAATATATACTTGGTTTGGTCATTCAGGTTTAGTAGTTGAAAATAAAAAGTATGGGCTTGAAAGATGTTTTGATTGGGGTGTTTTTGCATTCTCTCCAACATTTTATATAGATTTTATTTTTGGTCGCTTGTATTACAGTTTAATGGTTAGCTACCCTTCTTACACAATAAAACAAGCAGAAAATGAAAATAGAACACTTACAAGAACAGAGCTAGTAATTCCAATAGAGGCAAAAAAAGGTATTATTGACTTTTTAAACTACAATGCATTAGATGAAAACTCAACATATCTTTATCACCACTATGAAGATAACTGTGCTACAAGAATTAGAGATATTTTTAATGCATCTACCCATGGTGAATTTAAAAAATGGGCAACTAGTATAAACACAGGAAAGAGTTATCGTGATTACACAACTGATTTAATGGGAAAATCTTTTCCTGTAAACTGGACTTTAAATTTTCTACAAGGCCCTTCAATTGACAAAAAACTAACACTTTGGGAAGCATGTTTTTTGCCAGATATTCTAAATCAAGCGATAGAAGAGTATTCAAACGTTACAGCAGTTACCGTTGTAGCTGCAAGAAAAATTAATTACTCTCAAAAGAGTTTATTATTTGAATCAATTACAATCGCAATTATTATTTTCGTGCTCCTTGTCTGGTCCTATAACTCAAAACGAAGGCTCTGGGCTCTTTTTACATCTATTTTATCTCTATTTTTAGCTATCCTTTCATGTGTACTTATTTTCATGATGTGTTTTTCAAATCATGATGTAACATACTTTAATGAAAACATTATCTTTGTAAATCCAATGCTATTTTTACTATTTTTCTCTTCGATTAGAACTCTTTTCTCTAGAGAAAAAAGAGAGGCTAAACTTAGCCTCTCAATCATGAAAATCGGATTTTTACTCACTCTATCACTCTTAATCCTCAAAGGATTATTCATGGCGACCTTTACTCAAGATAATCTTGCACAAATATTCTTTATGCTTATTATCTACTCTTCTGCATTCTTTAGGATATTAAGCGGGAATCCTCGGTAATTCAATTACCGAGATGAAAGCGTAAAATAGTAATTGTTAAAATATATGCATGTGATATCATAAATTATGAAGATAAATCTTGTACATTACAGAACTTGTGTATGTAATATTAACTATCATATAGTATGGTCAGTCAAATATAGAAGAAAGGTTTTGACTCAAGAAATCGAATCATATCTGAATGATCTTGCCAGAATGATAGCTGAAGAGAAAGGATTTACGATAAAACCACTTTGAAGTAGGAGATAAAGA
>JAQYFM010000034.1 GCA_028723145.1 Spirochaetales bacterium
CCAAAAATGTCACAAAAAGCTAAACGAACGAAACTAACATCTTGTTCTTTTGCATAGCTAATGATTTCTTCTGCATTAAAGCTATTAGACATGCTTCCTCCTTAGATGTTTGTATATAACTGCTTATAAGGATTTGCGCTATTAGGTTCAAGCACAAGGAAATGTTTACGCATTATTTCTTCTTTGTCTATATTAAATATAGAGCAAAATTCATTGATTTTTGTCCTAATATCATATAGATCCTCTTCTCGTGCTTCCCTGCAACTTACCTGAGGAGGTAAATCAAAAGGAGGGTAGTCTGAGCGAAGATAAATCCTGCCACCATGCATACCTGTCCCACAGAAATAGCCAACTGGAGGTTTTCCGTTTTGTTTTAACCCTAAAACAATAATTGTACCTCCTGCTTGGTATTCGCCTAAGAATGAACCTGCAGCATCTCCTATGACTATTAATGGTTGCTTATCTTTATAAGCTTTCATATGAATTCCTGCACGATACCCAGCACAGTCTTTAATATATATTCGTCCACCACGCATAGCATAGCCACATGCGTCTCCCACTGAACCATGGATGACAATTCTACCTTCATTCATTGTATCTCCAACTGCATCTTGAGCATTTTCAAATACTTCAATGCTAGAACCATCTAAGTATGCACCCAATGCATTTCCTGGAACGCCATAGATATTAAAGTTTTTACCCTTCATGCCACATGCGATAAAACGTTGGCCCATAACGTTATCAAGGTCTATTTCTGATTCACCACATGAACGAATTAATTTGTTTAAGTCTTTGTAATATTGGTTTTGTGCATTAATTCTAGCCATCTTAAACCTCCTTAGTGAGCATGTTCTTTCTTTCCTTGAGAGCAAATGCAGCAAGTGATGGTTTTTCTTTTAATGTGTTCCAATCAATTGTTGATAAATCAAGTTGGTTTCGTAAGACAGCTGTATAAATTCCAGCTCTATCAACAGCTCTACCCATTAAGATGAAACCTTTAAGTTTGTTATCTTTAATAAAGAATTTTTTATAGAAGGATTCATCTTTAATTACTTCACATTCACCATTATAGGTTCCTGCTGTAATAATGTGAGAACCAAAGAACCCGATGGCATTCATAGCAACAGGGTTGGTAAAATGCTTTTCACCTCCAGCCATATTTAATCCAGCTGTTTCACCTTGCATTGTGGCATTCGGAATAATTGCTATTATTCTACTTTCACCTGTTGTAAGTTCAACTTCTTCAGCAACATCACCTGCAGCATAGATATCAGGATGAGATGTCCTACACATGGTGTCAACAACAATACCTCTTGAGCAAGTTAGTCCTGCCTCTTTTGCAAGATTCGTATTTGGCCTTACACCTACAGCAAGAATTAATACATCAAATGAAAGTTCTTCATTGTTTGTTAACTTTACACTCTTTTCATTAAACTCTTCAGCACTGCATCCGAGATGGAACTTAATGCCTTTTTCTTCAAGTTCTCTTTGAACAATTTTTGATGCCTCTTCATCTAAGATAGAAGGAAGAATCCTTGGTGCAAGATCAACAACATTAACCTCTTTTGATCTATCTAATACACCCTCTGCTGCTTTAAGACCAATTAATCCCGCACCAATGATTAACACACTTTTCTTCTTGTTAACTGCTTTTTCAACACTCTTCATATCATCAAGTGTCATAAAGGTAAATTTATCCTTTACCTTTTCTAGACCCTTCATTGGAGGAATAAATGGAGAAGAGCCAGTTGCAATAAGAAGCTTATCAAAGTGCATATTTGTTTCATCAGAGAGCTTAATACTATGATTATCAGGATCTATTGATAGTGCTTCACAGTTTGTTTTTACAACAACGTTGTTTTCTTTATAGTACTCTTCTGGTCTTAAAAAGATATTTTCTTCCTTAGCTTTTGAATACAAAACATAGCTTATTACAGGACGAGCATAAGCGTAGTAAGGCTCTTTGGAAATAATGTAAATAGGGGAGGTTTTATCGATACTTCTAATTCCATTAATAGCGCCAAGAGCTGCATAGCTGTTACCAATGATGACATATTCCATACTATCTCTCCTCAAATACAATTGCTTTGTTTGGACATCCTTCTACACATGCAGGTACCTTTCTTCCGTTATCTGTGCAGAGCTCACACTTTCCCATAACCTTTTCTTTAGTTGGTCTTAATGCACCATATGGGCAAGCCATAATACATGAATAGCAAAGTACACATCTATCCTTGTCGATTCGAATCATATCGCCATCACGAAAGATTGCTCCAGCAATACATGATTTCAAGCAAAGAGGATCTTTACACTCTCTGCAGTTAACTGCAAAGTGAATTCCATCATCTCTATCTTCAATTGTAATCCTGGCATCTAAAGTTTTATCCTTACAAGCTAGAATCATGTCATCTTCATTTGAATTGGCAAAAGCACAGTTGTATTCGCAAAGGTGACAGCCTAAACACCACTCTTCATTAACGTATACTCTTTTCATGATTATTCTCCTGCATGTTTAATTCCAAGGATATCTAGCTCTTCTTTAGTTAAGCCGATACCTCTTAGCATTGCTCTGTTACCCCTGAGTGCCTCGATTGAATTTATACCCATACCACCCATCATTTCTTTTATTTCATGTTGCCAAGCATGGATTAAATTAACGAGCTTTTCAGAGCCAATTTCAGGGTTTAATCGCTTTACTAAATCTGGTCTTTGAGTAGCAATACCCCAGTTACATTTGCCACCATGACAACTTCTACATAGGTGACAACCAAGTGCAATAAGAGCACTTGTTGCAATGTAAACAGCATCAGCACCAAGAGCTATTGCTTTTACAATATCTGCAGAGCATCTAATTGAACCTCCGACAACGAGTGAAATATTATTTCTAATTCCTTCATCTCTAAGTCTTTTATCAACAGAGGCTAAAGCAAGTTCAATAGGAATACCCACGTTGTCTCTGATTGCTGCAGGAGCAGCTCCTGTACCACCTCTAAATCCATCTATTGCAATGATATCTGCCCCAGATCGAGCAACGCCAGATGCAATAGCTGATACATTGTGAACTGCTGCAATTTTTACTATTACTGGCTTAGTATAGTTTGTAGCTTCTTTCAGTGTATAAACTAACTGCCTTAAATCCTCGATTGAATAAATATCGTGGTGTGGAGCAGGGCTAATTGCATCACTACCTTCAGGAATCATTCTTGTTCTTGATACATCACCAACAATTTTTGTTCCTGGAAGGTGTCCACCAATACCTGGCTTTGCACCTTGTCCCATCTTGATCTCAAGCGCAGCACCGGCCTTTAAGTA
>JAQYFM010000035.1 GCA_028723145.1 Spirochaetales bacterium
TAAAATAATATGCAAATAGATGTATTATTATGCATTAAATATACACAAGATGTTGACTTTTATTCGTCATATAACTAATCTAATAGAGAATTGTCCCCATGGGGCGGTATTTTTTGCTCTAAAAAAAGAGGTATAATATGAAAAAAGTTCTTGTTGTTTTGTTAGCTCTTATGATGTGTGCATCTGTATTTGCACAGGGTTCAGCTGAATCTTCTAGCGCTAAGTACACTGTAGGTATTTGTCAGCTTGTTCAGCATCCAGCTCTTGACGCTGCTACACAAGGTTTTAAGGATGCTTTAGTTAAAGGCCTTGGTTCTGATGTTGTTATCGACGAACAGAATGCTTCTGGTGAAGCTACTAACTGTTCTACAATTGTAAATGGTTTCGTTGCAAAGAACGTAGATTTAATCCTTGCTAATGCAACAGCTCCTCTCCAGGCTGCAGCTTCTGCAACAAGTAAGATTCCTGTACTTGGTACATCAATTACAGACTATGCTTCTGCTCTTGAAATTGAAGGATGGACTGGTACTGTAGGTACTAACGTTTCTGGTACATCTGACCTTGCTCCACTTGATAAGCAGGCTGAAATGGTTAAGGAACTCTTCCCAACAGCTAAGAAAGTTGGTTTATTCTTCTGCTCAGCTGAAGCTAACTCAGTTTACCAGGTTGAAGAGATGGAGAAATATCTTGCAGCTCTCGGACTTGAGACAGTTAGATTCTCATTCACAGATACAAACGATGTAGCATCTGTTGCACAGAAGGCTGCTGACAGTGTAGATGTAATTTACATCCCAACAGATAATACAGCTGCTGCTAATACAGAAGCTATTGCAAACGTAGTAATCCCAGCTAAGACTCCAGTTATCGCTGGTGAAGAGGGTATTTGTGCAGGTTGTGGTGTTGCAACACTTTCAATCAGTTACTATGATATCGGATATGCTACAGGTGAAATGGCAGTTGCAATCTTAAAGGATGGCGCTGATGTATCTAAGATGCCAGTTCAGTATGCTCCACAGGTTACAAAGAAGTACAATGCTTCAATTTGTGACGCTCTTGGAATTGCAGCTCCTGCAGGCTACGTAGCTATCTAATTAATATATTTCTTAGGGGTTGTTAGTAATGTTTTCACTGTTGAACGCACTTCCGGGTGCAATATCACAGGGTTTAATTTGGGGTATCATGGCATTAGGTGTGTATGTCACCTATAGAATCCTTGATGTTGCCGATTTGACTGTTGACGGTTCTCTGGCTACAGGTGGTGCTGTATGCGTTGTCCTTATAAGAGCTGGAGTAAATCCATATGTTGCGGTTTTAGCTGCTACCGGAGTAGGTGCAATTGCAGGTCTTGTTACTGCAGCCCTCCATACAAAGTGTGGTATTCCTGCTATCTTAGCGGGAATACTTACACAGCTCGCTTTATATTCAGTTAACTTAAGAATAATGGGTGGAAAGTCTAACCAGCCAGTTAGTGTTGATAAATATAATTTATTAGTATCTCAGCGCTTTGTTCGTGATCTTTCTCTTGATAACCCAGTTATTATATTAGTAATTCTTTTAACTGTTCTTATAGCTGTAATTTACTGGTTCTTTGGAACTGAAAAAGGTTGTTCAATGAGAGCAACTGGTGCAAATAAAGATATGGCGAGAGCACAGGGAATTAACCCAGACAATGATATCATCCTTGGCCTTATGATTTCAAACGCACTTGTAGCACTATCTGGTGCTCTTGTTGCACAGTACCAAGGTGCAGTAGATGTAAACATGGGACGTGGTGCGATTGTAATTGGTCTTGCTTCAGTAATTATTGGTGAAGTTGTATTTAAGAAAATTAAACATAACTTTGCTGGAACTCTTACATTTGTAGTACTCGGTTCTATTATCTACTATATCGTAATCCAAATTACACTCCAGCTCGGATTAAATACAAACGATCTCAAGCTCATTACTGCTGTAATCGTAGCACTCTTCTTAGCTGTTCCATATTGGAAAACTAAGGTTTTCTCTCATCATAAGGGGGTAAAGAATGCTTGAGCTGAAGAATATTTCAAAGACATTTAATAAAGGTACTATCAATGCAAAGCTTGCACTTGATAACTTAAGTTTAACACTTAATGATGGTGATTTCGTTACTGTTATCGGTGGTAATGGTGCTGGTAAATCAACAATGCTAAATGCTATCGCTGGTGTATTCTTTGTAGATGAGGGTACTATCAAAGCAGATGATGTAGACTTAACTAATATGCCTGACTATAAGAGAGCTACAATGCTTGGTAGAGTATTCCAAGATCCTATGGAGGGAACTAACCCTAATATGATGATTGAAGAGAATATGGCTCTTGCATTACGTCGTGGTCAGCGCCGTGGTCTTAAGTGGGGCATTACAAAAGACGAAAGAGAGATGTTCTATCATGCTCTTAAAGGTCTTAACCTTGGTC
>JAQYFM010000036.1 GCA_028723145.1 Spirochaetales bacterium
CTATGTGAATTTCCTGGTGACCATAGAGAAGTGGAAACACTCGTTCCCATCCCGAACACGATTAGTGAAACGCTTCTTCGCCGATGGTACTGCGGCTCGTCCGTGGGAGAGTAGGTCGTTGCCAGGTTTTTTTTCGCCTTCCTCACTGCTGTGAAAATTAGGTAGCAGTGTTTACATATATTTTTTTCATAACCATCCTTCTCAGGGTGGTTAATTTTTTATTGACATTATTTTCAATTTTATGGTTTTATTTATTCAAACAACGGAGTTTCGTGCTTTCGTTGTTTTTTTTATTTTAGCATTAAAAAAGTCATGCTAGAATTACACATCAACCCTTAAAGGAGGCATATATGGTAGTTAATACTGGTGCTCTAATAATCGTAATTTGTTATCTAGTTGGTATGCTAGTTATCGGTGCTGTAGTTGGTAAGCTAAAAATTAAAAGTAGTGAAGACTATATGGTAGCTGGACGAAGAATGGGACTATTTATGGTTGCATTCTCATTATCTGCAAATAACATTGGTGGTGGTTCAACTACAGGACTTGCAGGAAAAGCATTTGGTGCTTGGGGTATGAGTGCTATTTGGTATGTTCTTGCTGCATCTATTGCCATGATTCCACTTGCATTCTTTGCTCCAAAAATCAGAAAGACACTTGCCGTTACAATTCCTGAAGTAATTGGAAGAAGATTTGGTAAATCAAGTAGTATTTTCTCCGCAATTCTAAACATCATTGCTCTCTTCTGTTTAACCTCCTCACAGGTTGCAGCATCTGGTAGCGTAGTTTCTGCATTAACAGGTATTCCAATGAATGTATGTCTCTTAATAGCTGGTATTGTAATTATCTTATATACAACACTTGGTGGTATGATAGCTGACCAAATTTCAGACTTAGTTCAGTTTATTATCATCTTTGTTGGCCTTGCTATTGCAACTCCATTTGTATTAAAGGGTATTGGTGGTTGGCAGGCTCTCAGTGCAAAGCTTCCTGGTGAACAGCTAAGTCCTACTAAGATTGGTTGGGTTGTAATTATCGGATATATCTTTAACTACTTCTGTACATTCCTCTCTGGTCCTGAAATGATTAGTAGATTCGAAAGTGCAAAGGATGAAAAGACAGCATTTAGAGCTTCCCTCCTTTCTGGTGTATTAATGGCTCTTATGGCAATCTTCCCAACACTCCTTGGCTTAGCAGCTCTCGCAGTTAAAGATTCACTTCCTGGTGTTGTTGCATCTAATGCAATGATGAGCGTAACAAGCAAGTTTGCTCCAACATTTATTACAGGTCTTGTATCAGCTGCAATTATCTCAGCTACAATGTCATCTGCAGACTCTAACTTACTTTGTATGTCTACAATGGCTATGAATGATATTATCCTTCCATATTCAAAGAAGAGTATTGATGATAAGAAATCTATTTTCTATACAAGATCATTAAACGTAGTATTCTGTGTTATTGCTATGGCTATTTCAATGCTAAAGATTAACATTGTAACAATGAATACATTTGCATTTGCAATTCGTTGTGCAGGACCATTTGCTGCGTATGGACTTGGTTTAATTATGCCAAGAGCAACAAAGCACTCTGGTCAGATTTCTATTATTACAGGAACAATTGGTGTAATCTTCTGGCAGATTCTCTCTGGTGGTGATTTCTTCTTAGGTATCCTTCCTGTAGTATTTGGCTGTGCCGTTGGTACTATTACATTCTTTGTTATTAACTTAATTGAGTGGAAGATGGGTGTTGAAAGTGCTCCTTCTGCTTATATCGATGAGAAATAAGGAATAGTAATCTTAATACTTTTTCAGTCATCCAACTTGGGTGGCTGATTTTATTTTCCTATGGTAAAATATCAAGTATAAGGAGTTTTTAAATGAAAAAAATATTATCAATTCTTTTAATTGCCTTGTTGTTGTTTACAACATTTAGCTGTGTTACCAAAGCTCCAGAACAAGCAGTTCTAGAGGATAGTAAAATAGTAAAATCTGGAGTAAGTGAGATACAAAAGTATGGAAATCTTGTATTAACACTTTGCTCTCAGGATTTACTTGATAAAGGGTTTGAATATGGCGATGTAGTTGCTATCTACTTAGATGGTCAGCTAATTGTTGTACCATTTTGTACCAACTACTCAGATGTTAATGTAGGTTCATTAGTATTAAGAGATGCAGGTGGTACTCTAATATTAGCAATTAATATGGGTGACTTTGCAACCTATTATGGTATTGCAGTTAAGGAAAAACATTCAGATGGAACATATGAGTGGATTATTAATGATGGAAAGAGTTTAGCTGATATCACTCTTGAACTTAGCATGCATAAAAAGGGTGGATATAAAGATGAATATTTAATCCACCAGCTAGTTAGAACAAATGAAAGAGCAGATTACTCATCTGATGAAGTATTTGCAAACTTCAGAGAGGTAGAAGGTGGAAACCTTGGTAAGGGTGCTCTATATAGAAGCTCAAGTCCTATTAATAATGAGATTGCAAGAGCAAGCTATGCAGATAAATTTACCTCCATGTGTGGTGTTCAAGCAGTAATTAACTTAGCAGATAATAACGAAGGTATTTTATCTTATATTGCTCAGGATGATTTTAATTCTCCATATTACAAAACACTCTTTGAAGACGGAAAAGTAATTGCTCTCAACCTTGGTGTTGATTTCAAAGCCGAAGAGTTTAAGAGAGGTATTGCAGAGGGCTTAAAATTCTTCTCAACTGTTAAGGGACCATACCTTGTACACTGTAACGAAGGAAAAGATAGAGCAGGCTTTACATCAGCACTCCTTGCAGCTTTGATGGGTGCAAGCTATGACGAGCTTGTTAAAGACTATATGACAACCTACATTAACTACTATCATGTAGAGGAAAATAGTGAACAATATGAAGCTGTTAGAAAGAGTAATATTGATACTATACTCTCATTAATTGCAGGTCTTGATAGCTCTGCTGATCTAGCAAGTGTCGATTATAGTATAGCAGCTGAAGCTTACATTAAATCATTAGGCCTTTCTGACGCTGAAATAAGCGCATTAAAAGCTAATCTTTCAACTAATTATTAAAAATAAATGGCAGGTGTTTTTCGCACCTGCCACATCTTTATATTTCTTCGATGTAAAGCCTTATCGCTTCATAATCATTTGAGAAAGTAAATGGAAGTAATAATCCTGCGTTAACAAGTAAAGAACCAGGAATTACTTTACCATTAATTAAATAAGATTTATTTTCATCAAGACCATTTAGTTTTACATAGTGGTCAACAGGGTTTCCATGGGAAAGTCTATTAACAGCTATCAATAATGCCTTAGATTTATCTCTTGATACACAAAGTGCTGAAGAAGCTTCATTACTATCTAAAAGACGGTAGAAATCACCATCCTTAATTAAGGATGCATATTTTTTATACTCCTTAATCTCGAATTTAATTTCATTCTTTTCTTCCTCACTTAGCTTTGTTGGATCAAGTTCAAGGCCATAAGAACCAAGCATAGCAACACAACTTCTAGTAAAAAGAGGTGTAACTCTATGAGTTTGGTGGTTAGGAACTGCTGAGACGTGAGAACCAAAGGTTGCGATAGGGTAAAGATAAGAGGAACCAAACTCAATATCTAAACGTTCAATTGCATCTGTGTTATCACTAAGCCATGATTGTGGAGTGTAGTAAATAAGACCAAGATCAAAACGGCCACCACCACCAGAACATCCTTCGATCATTAAATGTGGATACTTCTCATTTAAGTATTCAAAGATTGAGTATAGTCCAAGGATGTAGTCATATTCGATTTTTCCTGCAGGAGTAACGCTTGAGAAGAAATCTGTAATAAAGCGGTTGTAGTCCCACTTCATGTAGCTAAGTTTACCTCTTGTAATAAGGTCATCAAGGAAAGACTTAATGTAAGCTACTACATCTTTATTACTAAGATCTAATACAAGTTGATACCTTCCTCTAACAGGCTTTTTATTCTTAAGCATTAATGCCCATTCTGGATGATTTTTAAATAATATACTATTTTCACTTACCATCTCAGGTTCAACCCAAAGGCCAAATGCAATACCTTCTTTTGTAATTAAAGAAGAGAGTGTATTTAAATCCATCTTGAGTTTATCTTTGTTTTCAAACCAATCACCAAGGGATGATAAATCATCATTACGGTTTGAAAACCAACCATCATCAAGCACAAATAAATCACAACCTAAGGCTTTTGCTTCCTTAGCGATAGAAAGAAGTTTTTCTCCTGTGAAATCAAAATAGGTTGCTTCCCAGTTATTTAAAAGTACTGGGTTATTAAGCTTTGATAAATTCTTCCTTCTAATGTGTGACATGATAAATCTATTATTTTTAATAGATAAATCACTAAAGCCGTTAGAAGAGAATGTAATTAAAAGCTCTGGAAGGGCAATTGAGCTATTTTGTAGTTCATACTCAAAGAACTCACTTCCCATTCCAAGACCTACTCTTGTTGACCCATATTGATTCTTTTCTGCAAAGAAAGTAAATGAGCCTGACCAAAGTAATTCAAGTGAGAGCGCTGAACCAAAGAGCTCTGTAGTATTGCTATCACAGATGATAAAACCATTATTAATTTGGTGGGAGGTTGCACCTCTACGAGAGGTAAATGTTAATGCTCCTGTATTAATAGTTGCTCTTTTTCTAGTTCTTTCACTACAGTGTCTACCTTCAAAGTAAGTAACATCAAAAGACCCATATAGATAGTCAAAAGTGTATAAAGCTTTCTTTAGCTTTATCTTTTTATCTCCTGCTACTATCTCAAGGCCTCTTACTAAGGAGGAGTCCTTTATAATATATGTAAGAATTATCTTTGCCTTTGAGAGCTCCTCCTCAAGTGTTATTTCAAGACACTCTGCATCCTCAATAACAACAGAAGGAAGGCCCTTAATCTTATTTGACCCATTATATACTCTATGCTCTTTATAGATAAATGCAGAGCTAGTAGTTCCATCCTCTTGGCTTATTATGATACCAGGGGTTCTAAAGTCACCTTCTCCTAAAGTAGAAATCTCTAATGGTAAGTAGTCATAAGAGTAGGTGCGGTCAAAACCAGCTTCATAAGGAGATGCAGAAAAGCCTCTATCTCTATATGAAATAATACTAGATGCATCGCCGATAATTTTTGGGCCATGGTAAAGATGAAGTAGACGGCCAAAGCTGTCTACTTTCATTTGGTATGTAAAGTTATCACCTGTGAGGGTAAATAAATTATTTTCAACTTTAATCATAAAAGAGCTGTTCCTTTTAAATAGGATAATAGTTCTTCATCATACTCTGGAATTGCACCACGCTTTGTTACAACGTAATCAGCAATATGTGAGCCGATGATTAATGACTTTTCTAAGTCCCCAGTTTTGATATAGGAAGCCAAGAAGCCAGCAGAAAGACTATCCCCAGCACCAACTGTATCAACCACCTCTACTTCAGCACATGGAACTCTATACCACTTATCCTTATAGCACATTGTGCCTTCTTTACCCTTTGTTAATAAAACTAAGTCTAAGTTATAACTCTTAGCTAACTCTTCAAGACCTCTGTAACCACGCATTTTTAATTTAAGTGCATCAAGTACGATATCAACTTCTTCATCATTAAGCTTTAGAATTGTAGCGTTTTCAACACCTTCTTTGATAATCTCATCACTATAGAAGTGTTTTCTAATGTTTACATCAAAGAATCGATGGTCAGATGATACCTTATTTAATAACTCTTTAAGAGTTTGCTTGCTATTTCCTCTCTGAGCAAGAGTTCCATAGTAAATTAAGCTTACATGCTCTGGGAGTGGAAGTAGTGGAATGTTATCCCAAGCACATGGCATATTAAACTCATACTCTGCATTTTTGCCATTTAAGGTAATAATTGCTTTACCAGTTTCATAGTTCAAAGTAGAGATTTTCTCTGTATTTAATCCAAGGTTATTAATTTCACTAATTGCTCTTTTTCCAAGTTCATCATCACCGACTGCAGAAAGAATATAGCCATTAAGACCAAGCTTAGTTAGATGTCCTGCAACATTGAGTGGAGCGCCACCAAGTGTTGCTTTATCAGGAAAAACATCAAATAAAATTTCTCCAAATGAAATAAAATCCATTACTTAATCCTCCTTAATTACCTTTGCTTCCCAGCTTCTTATTTCATCCTTACTATCATCATAGTTTGATAAAACAACCTGTCCTTTTACCGGGTAACATCTAGTATTGTCAGACATATTAACTATTATAGTATACTTTTCATTATCTAATGTGCGTTCATAGATAAAAAGATCTTCATCATCTTCTTCTAATAGTTTAAAGCTTCCATAGATAAGGGTATCACTTGAACGACGAAGTGAAATTAATTTCTTATAGAAATTTAAAATAGAATCAGGATCTTTCTTTTCCCTTTCAACATTTATTTCTTTTATATCTTGGTTATATCTAATCCAAGGAGTAGAGGTTGTAAAACCACCATCTTTATTCCAAGCAAAAGGAGTTCTTGAGTTATCACGACTGGTTAAGTTGAGTAATCTTAAAGCATCTTCTTTAGAAAAACCTCTGCTAAGCATTACAGCATAATCATTTTTAGCTGCAATATCTCTAAATTCTTCGATAGAATTAAAGTTTGTATTAGTGCATCCCAACTCCTGTCCCATATAAATATATGGAGTTCCCTGCATTAAGTAATACATAACAGCTAGAGCCTTAGCACTCTTTTTCCACATATATTCATTAGAAGTATTTCCATATCTTGATACAGATCTTACTTGGTCATGGTTTTCAAGATACAGTGTGTTCCAACCCTTTTGGTCTAAGCCTTCCTGCCACTTTTTATAGATTTTTTTATATCCAGGAAGAGCAAATTTTTCTTCCTTCCAGTTGTTTTCACATTGTGGCTTTGCATAGTTCATATGCTCAAATGAAAAAATCATATTAAGCTCATTATTTTCAGGGGCAGTATAGCTAAGAGTATCTTCAACTCTTGCTCCAGCACCCTCTCCAACTGTGAGCCAATCGTAGTGGGAGATAGATTTTTGATTCATTTCCTTTAAAAATTCATGAATCCTTGGACCATTATTTGTAAAAGGGGATGCATCACCATACTCTCCATTGATAACACCATCAGGGAAGTTTTGGTCCTTACTAATCATAGTGATAACATCCATTCTAAAGCCATCGATACCTTTATCACCCCAGAAGTTCATGAGGCTATATACAGCTTCTCTAACCTCAGGATTTTCCCAGTTTAAATCAGGTTGCTTTTTAGAAAATGAGTGGAGATAGTATTGGTCTCTTTTTTCACAGTACTCCCAAGCAGAGCCTCCAAAGCAAGCTCCCCAGTTATTCTTTTTGTCTCTCCAAATATACCAATCACTTTTATCATTATCTTTAGAGCTTGAAGACTTAATAAACCATTCATGCTCATCAGAGGTATGGTTTACAACTAAATCCATGATAACTTTAAGGCCAAGAGAATGAGCTTTATTTAGTAACTCATCAAAATCCTCCATCGTACCAAAGTCATCCATAATCTCTCTATAATTAGAGATATCATAACCATTATCGTCATTCGGACTTTTATAACAAGGGTTAAGCCAAATGATAGAAGCACCTAGCTCTTTAACATACTCAAGCTTTTGAGTAATGCCCTTTAAGTCTCCAATTCCGTCGCCATTAAAGTCATAAAAAGACCTAGGATATATCTGATAGACACATCCTTCTTTCCACCATTTTCTTTCCATGTTAATCTCCAAAATTAGGTATTAAGTTGTTCCTCTTCTAACCAAGCTGACATTCATAATTGTGCAACCGGTAGCAGCTCTTTCATCCTTAAGATTAATTAAAGTTGATACAGCAAGCTCTGCCATTTCTTTAATTGGTTGATGAATAGTTGTTAGAGGAGGAGTAGTGTATGTTGCGATTAAGGAATCATCAAAGCCAACTACTTTAAGATCGTCAGGAACCCTTAAACCTTTAGTAGATGCTACTTGGATAACCTGGCTCGCAATGATATCTGAGGAAGCAAAAACACCATCTGTTGAAGGTCTTTCGCTTAATACTTTATCAATAAATGCAGTATAGTCGAGTCTATCATATAGCTCTGGAGGGTATGTAAGACAAGTAAAATTAATTCCTTTTTCTCTACAAACCTCTTCAAAGCCAATAGAGCGTTCATCTGCAGGCATCTTCCTGCCTTGAATACCAGCAAGGCTAATTACATTTTTGCAGCCCTTAGAAATTAGTTCTTCAGCTGCTAATCTACCACCTTGTCTATTATTACATTCAATTGCAAAAGAGGCCCCTTCTGGATTTCTTTCTATTGCTACAACAGGAAATTCATTTGTTTCAATTTTTTTGGTTGCAAATCGTCCAGAGCAAAGAATTAGACCACAAACTCTATTTTCTCTACATCGATTTATCATTTCTAGCTCAGCTACTTCATCACCCTTAGTAACAAATACCATTAGAGAATAACCCTTTTCTCTAGTAGTATTCTCTATGTTTGAAAGAAGATCAGAGAAAAAAGGATGAGCAATATGAGGTAGGATAACCCCAATAATGTTAGATGAAGACTTTGATAGAGAACGAGCAAGTGCGTTTGGTTGGTAGTTTAATTTCTTAACAGCAGCTTCAACCTTTTCTCTAGTCTCTTTGCTAATATATCCGCGATTATTAAATACTCTTGAAACAGTACCAATACTAAGGCCTGTCTCCTTCGAAACATCCTTTATTGTAGCCAATTTAAGTTCACCTCCAGATAAACTCTTTTATTTTTAAGTTAGAAGATGAGATCCTAACACCTTTATGATAAACGTTTTTATCCTTAATTTCAAAGGAAGAAAGCTCTTGATATGTGCTATTAGAAATTTCAATAATCTCTTCATCAATGAAGATGTTTAGCTTATTATCATGGCTATCAAAGATTACCTCTTCAGATCCAAATTTTAGCTTACCAAGACTAGAATCATAACTAATACTTTGACCTTGGATATCACCTGTAAAAGAACCTTCTGTTACTAGATATAAAGCATTTTCTTCACTTGAATAGGTGTTATGATACTCTCCATTAGCTTTAAAATGCTTTAATAAATCCTCATTAGGTTCAAGAGTTAAGTTGTCACCAATAAGGCCAACCTTTCTAATAATACTCATTGCCCCTGTAGTATTTAAGTGTGGAGTTTCTACTCTTAGCCAAGATACCATATAGGTATCATCAAGACCAGTAAAGCTCTGTGATGCATAGTTTAGCTTTGTTAAGAACATGTTCTTACGTTCACCAATCAGCTTTAAACCACTATCATCAATTTGTGCTTCAAAGTAAAAACCATCAGCAGAGGTAAAGAATAATCTATCATTAACCACGTAGATATCAGGACACTCCCAAGCATCCTTTGCCTCAAATTTATTAACTAGCTCATATGAGCCATAGTTATCGATATAAAGTGCAAAGGTATTCTTCTCCAGCCACAGAAGTAGATATTTTTTACCTTTATAGATAAAGAGTCTTGGGTCTCTTTCATCTTCAACAAAGTTAGGGATAATTACCTCACTATTTGTGAAGTTAAAACCATCTTCTGAGAATCGTCTCTCTTGAAAGAATTTCCTTTCCCCCTTTATGTTTGCAACTGTATATGCAAATTCTCCATTTAAAGCAGAACCAGAGAAAATTACCCACTTATCATCTTTTGGAAGAAATACTGGATCTTGCTCTTTAAAGTTTACTAAATCTTTTGAAATAGCATGTCCCCAAGACATATTATTCCACTTCTTAGAAAC
>JAQYFM010000037.1 GCA_028723145.1 Spirochaetales bacterium
GAAAGATGAAGAAGGAAATGTATTAGTAAAGACTTCTAAAGTTTATGATGTTAGTAAAGAAGACCCTATGGGAATTGATAATCTAACAGATGAGCAAAAGATAGAATTAGCAACTAAAGGATACTTTGTTAGAGATATAAAAGCCGATAGAGTTTATTGTCCAGCTGGAACAATACTAAGACGCAAAGCTGTTAAAGCAAATGGTGCAATTAGATATGTAAACAAACTAGCATGTTCTAAATGTCCTTTTAAAGAGAAGTGCTTTAAAGCGTCGAAGACAACTAGATGGAAAGAAATAGATTTTTCTAAAGACTGTAGAATTAAAAAGGCTAACTTTAGAACTGATGGTAAAGATGAAGATATAGCTGAGATTCCAAAAGCTATAACAACTAGGACACAAGTTAGAGTTGAAAAGAAAGTAATTTTTAAGTTTAGACCAGATAGAGAGAAATTAGATAACCGTAAATGTCTTTCAGAACATCCATTTGGAACTATAAAAAGATATATGAATGGAGATCATTTCCTATTAAAAGGTATTAGAAAAGTAAAGGCAGAGATATGTCTTACTGCTCTTGGTTATAACTTTAAAAGGTTAATTTCAATATTTCCAACAACAACTCTAATGACCGCATTAGGTAAATAATGCGGGAAATAGAGGGAAACCTCATTTTTTTATTAATGATACTTAAAGGCTTAAAAATTAGGCCTCATTTTTTTTACACAACAAACTACAAGTTTATAAAAAAAATGCTCTCAGAAGCCCTCTATGATGCTCTGAGAGGCAAATATAGGAGTAAAAAATGGCACAAAAACGGACTTTTAGGACACTATGGGGGGGGGCGATGAAAAAACTATTTTTCTTCGTAACTATTATTTTATCTTTATTTTTACTTTTTTCTTGTCAAGGCAAGGAAAAAGCTACACAGCCAAACGAGGTTGTGTCACCTGTAGTAAATACTGCAGATGCTAAGAATGAAAAAATAAAGGTTTCAATCTATTTTTGGGATGTTGCCCCTCTTAAAGCTTTAACACCTCAGCTTGAAGCTAAATTCCCAGATGTTGAATTTGAAATTGTTTCTGCAATTAATGATATTGAATATTTTAACTTCTTGAAGGACCATGACGCTCTTCCTGATATCATTGGAATGCGTAAGTTTTCTTTAAATGATGCAAAGTATTTAAAAAAAGAGTTATTAGACTTAAGCCGCACTGAGGTTGCCGCAACCTTCCATCCATCATATCTTGAACAAAATAGAGATGAGGATGGTTCTATACGTTGGCTCCCAACTTGTGCAGAGCTTGAAGGAATAATTGTCAATAAAGAATTCTTAGATAACTTAAATTTAAGTCTACCAACTACATTTGATGAATTATTAAATTGTATCAATATACTTAAAGAAAATGGATTAACCCCATTTATTACAGACTATGCATATGACTATTCATGTTTGACAATTTCACAGGGCTCAAATATCCCTCAGTTAATGTCTGTTGATGGTGTTGCTTGGAGACAAAAGTATGAAAGTGAAAAGGCTGGAGAAGCTGTTGGACTTGATAGAGAGGTTTGGTTACCAGTATTTGAAAACCTGTTTAAATTCTTTGAGGCAACAGATGTTGATGAATCTGATTTAGAATTCTCTACTAAAGATATTACAAATAAGTTTATAAATAAAGAAACTGTAATGATTAGAGGTACCGGTTCTGATTGCTTTAATTTTAGTAAAACTATGGATGTAGCATTCCTTCCATTCTTTGGCGAAACTCCTCGTGACTCATGGGTATATTCATATCCTATTGCTCAGTATGCGGTTAATAAGAAAGTTGCAACTGATAGTCGAAAGTATGAAGTAGTAATGGATATTTTAGAAGAAATGTTATCATTAGAGGGACAATTAAATACTGCATATGGTGCTCCAATGCTTAGCTATACTATTTCAAGCTCCCCAAATCTTTCTTCAGTTTTCGATCCTATTGCTGATACAGTAAAAGCAAATCACATCTATATGCGTATTGCTTCAACTACTTTCTTTACAACTACCAAAAATGTAGTACAAGGAATTATCAAAGGTGATTATAAAACACCTGAAGAAGCATATGATGCCTTTGATAGCACCTTAAAGAGTGCTAAAAAGAGTAATACAGCAAATATTATTTATACATCTGATGTTTCTTATCCTTATGGCTTAACTGAAAATGGTAATATGGCAGAAAGCTCAATATTAAATACAATAGTTAAAAATGTTTCGCTAGATCCAGAAAAGCTAACTCCTATCTATGATAATTCTTTAGATAATTCAATTAATTTTGATATTGGAATTGCTATCACTGGGTTATCAATTTCTCCTGTATTCGAGGGTCCTTATACAGAATTACAGTTAAGAAGACTTGTTAATGGAAGATCTACTACTGTTTACTTTGAGTTAACAGGAGAAGAGGTTGATTCCTTAATGAGTGAATTAATTGATTTAAGAAAAAATGGTAATAATCCAATTAGGCATAGAAATTTTATTCCAGTAACTTCTGGCTTTAGCTACAAAATAAAGGATAACCAAGATGATAGCTACACATATCTTGGTTCTGATTTAGATAAAGAAAAAGTTTACAAGGTATTACTTTGTGGAAACTTTGGAGTGCTTAATGATTATACTTTCTGTGGAACTCCATTAAGTGAAGGAATGCAGGCAAAGAAAAAGTCAATTAATACTATGATTTGGAAGATGATAATTGAGCTTGCTAAAAACAATGTTAAGTTTGAAAAGCCAAACAACTACTTAACGATTGAATAAAGAAGAGATAGATGAAGAAAAAGCTGAGTTTTTTATTAATTATTTTATTGATTGTGTTTTCTATTTCGTACGCTTTTATAGTGTATTCTCAATACACAAAGCAAATGATATTTGATGAAAGCTCAGTGCATCTTTATGAAATTTATTCAAACCTTGGTAACCAAATAAGTACATTAAACCAAAGCTATTTAAATTCATTACATATCTTTTTAACAGAATTAAGTTTTTTTAATGAGAATGCAAATGATGAAATATTAATAAAAGATTTAATAGAGAAATGGCAACAGAGTATAGGTTTTGACAACTTTTACTTTGTTTCTCGCAACGGCGATATGATGGATATAAAAGGACATATCATCCGTTACGATCTTGGTTCTAATTTAGTTAAATTAATTAAAGAAGAACAGGATATAGTCTGTGATGTATCCTTACCTGGTTCTGAGAACTTAACCTTATATTCTATAAAAACTAATGCATATAACTATGATGGATTTAAATATGAAGCAATAGCTATTACCTTTAGGAATGATTCTATTTTAGATTTACTTTCAATTACCTCTTTTAATTCAATGAGTGATAACTATGTAGTATCAAGAGAAGGTCGCATAATCTTTAATAGTAGGACAAGAGATGAAAAAAATAGATATTTCAATGTTTTAAGATTTTTAGAAACAGATTCTAATCTCAATAAAACCCAGATACAGAATTTAAGTAATAGCTTTTATAATAGAGAAAATGGAACTATTCTTGTAAAAATCAATGGTATTTCCTACTACATGATTTATCTAGCAATAGATTTTTCTGACTGGATATTAGTTGGCTTTATTGATTCAGATACTGTAAATAAAAGTTTAAATGAAGCCCAATTTATTACAGCTCTTATCTTTTTATCAATAGGTGTTGGACTATTAGTTATTGTATTGTTAATGAGTTTTTATTTACACAATGAGAATAAGAAGCATCAGAAGGCTGAAATTCAGTTCCGTGATTCCCTATTATCAAACCTAGCCGCAAATGTTAATGATGCTTTTGTGATAATGGATGAAAACTTAGAAAAAGTTTTATTTGCAACTCCAAATATCAGACAGATATTAGGAATAGATGAAAGTGATGTATTAACTAATATTGATAATATTAACGAGCATCAAAGTGAAAGACTTGAGGAAATAAGAGCAAATAGAGGTAAAAGAATAACTTGGCAGCAAGAGTACATCAATAAAAAAGATGGAACTAAAAAGTATCTAGATATCACTGCTTATCATACAGAATTTGGTTCATTAAATAGATGTGTAATAGTAATTGATGATAGAAGTGAAGATAGAAGACTTAGAGATGTTTTATCCTCATCTCTTGAGCTTGCTAAGAATGCAAATGAAGCAAAGAGTAACTTCTTAGCTAATATGAGCCATGATATCAGAACACCTATGAATGCAATCGTTGGTTATTCAACACTTTTACAAAGTAATGCTACTAATAGTGATAAGGTATTAGAAATTTCTAAGAAAATTGCATTTTCATCCCAGCATCTTCTTTCCTTAATAAATGATATTCTTGATATGAGTAAAATTGAAAGCGGAAAGACTTCCTTGAATATTAGCGAAGTAGAACTAGCTGAATTAATTGAAAATATCTATGAAATTGTTAGTGTCCAAGCTAGAGCTAAAAACCAAAAGCTTGAAGTAATTACTCGTGGAAAGCTCTCTGACTACTTCTTAGCTGATAAGTTACGACTTAGTCAAATTTTACTCAACATTCTTTCAAATGCAGTTAAGTACACTCCAAATAATGGTTTAATATCATTTGTTATTGAAAGTAAACAGCAAACAAGTAAAACATGTACAATGCGCTTTATCATCTCCGATAACGGAATTGGTATGAGTAAAGAGTTTCTTAAAAATATCTTTAACCCATTTACTCGTGATTCCAATGTACTGTCCTCTGGAATTCAAGGTACTGGTCTTGGTATGTCTATTACAAAAAGTATCGTTGATTTAATGGGTGGTACAATTTCAATTTCTAGTGAAGAAGGTAAGGGAAGTGTATTTACTGTAGAATTGAAGTTTGCAAAATCTGATAGAGAATCAAATTCTTCATTCTTTAAACGCTATAACATATCGAAAATACTAATAGTTGATGATGAGAATGATGTATTAAGTGATGTTAAGCGTAAGCTTGAATCAAATGATATTAGTGTAGATGAAGCAAGTAGTGGGCTTGAAGCTATCTCAAAGGTACAAAACAGTAGTAGCTATGATGTATTAATTATAGACTGGAAGATGCCTAAAATGGATGGTCTTGAAACAATAAAGCAAATAAAGAATAAAGTTGGAAATAATGTTCCAATTATTATTCTCTCTGCATATGATTTTTCTGAAATCGAGGATGAAGCAAGAACTCTTGGAGTAAATCTATTTTTATCAAAGCCTTTCTTTATCTCTGCTCTTCAAAGACAACTTGCTAATTATTATGTTGATAAGCAAAGAAGTGATAACAAGAGTCAATTAGAAATTAAAGGTGTTAATATCTTAGTTGCAGAAGATAATGAAATTAATGCTGAAATTATAACAGAATTATTAAAGGATATAGGAATTGAGTGTGTAATTGCATCCAACGGTAAAGAAGCATTAGATATCTATGAAAGGGAAAAGGTAGGAACCTTTGATATGATATTTATGGACATTCAAATGCCAATTATGAATGGGTATGAAGCAACTCAATTAATTAGATTATC
>JAQYFM010000038.1 GCA_028723145.1 Spirochaetales bacterium
TCAGAAATAGAAAAGAAGTGGCAAAAATATTGGGAAGATAATAAAACCTTCCATGTCACAGAGGATCCTTCTGTAAGCAAGGATAAAAGAAGATATGTTCTTGATATGTTCCCTTATCCATCAGGAGCAGGTCTCCATGTAGGTCACCCAGAAGGATATACAGCAACAGATATCTACTGCAGATATCTTAGGATGAATGGTTATAACGTACTCCATCCAATGGGCTTCGATTCATTTGGTCTTCCTGCTGAAAACTATGCTATTAAAACAGGAACACACCCTTATGAAACAACTAAAAAGAATATAGATAATTTCCGTCGTCAGATTAAATCCTTAGGATTTTGCTATGACTGGGATAGAGAAATTTCAACTTGTGATGAAGACTATTACCATTGGACACAGTGGATTTTTGAACAGCTTTACAAGAAAGGCTTAGCTTATGAAGCAAATACACCAATTAACTGGTGTCCAAGCTGTAAGACAGGTCTTGCAAACGAAGAGGTAAAGGAAGGTCACTGTGATCGTTGTGGTGCTAAGGTAGAAAAGAAGAATATCAGACAGTGGATTTTAAAGATTACAGCATATGCTGATAAGCTTCTTGAGGACCTTGATTCTCTTGATTGGCCAGAAAGCGTAAAAGCAATGCAACGCAACTGGATTGGTCGAAGTGAAGGTGCTGCAGTATTCTTCCAACTTGAGAAGTTTGATGAAAAATTAGAGGTTTATACAACTCGTTGTGATACACTCTTTGGCGCAACTTACATGGTAATTGCTCCAGAGCATCCATTAGTTGAAAAGCTTACAACACCAGAGCAGAAGGCTCAAGTTGAAGCATATCTTGATGCAACTAAGCATAAGTCTGATCTTGAAAGAACAGATCTTGCAAAAGATAAAACTGGTGTATTCTCTGGCTCTTATGCTATCAACCCAGTAAATGGTAAGAAAATTCCTATTTGGATTGCTGACTATGTACTTATTAGCTATGGTACTGGGGCAATCATGGCAGTTCCAGCTCACGATGATAGAGACTGGGAGTTTGCTAAGAAGTTTAATCTTCCAATTATTGAAGTATTAAAGAGCAAAGTTAATGTTCAAGAACAAGCTTGGACAGAAGATGGTGAACATGTTAATTCTGAGTGGCTCGATGGATTAAATAAACAAGATGCAATTGCAAAAATGCTTGAGTTCCTTGAGAAGAATGGTTATGGTCATAAGGCTGTTAACTACAAGCTCCGTGACTGGGTTTTCTCTCGCCAGAGATATTGGGGTGAACCTATTCCTCTAATTCACTGTCCAGATTGTGGTACTGTACTTGTTCCAGAAGAAGAACTTCCTCTTACACTTCCTGAAGTTGATAAGTATGAACCATCAGGAACAGGTGAATCACCACTTGTAAATGTTGAATCATGGGTAAACTGTAAGTGTCCAAAGTGTGGTAAACCTGCAAAGAGAGAAACTAATACAATGCCTCAGTGGGCTGGTTCTTGTTGGTACTACCTTAGATATATTGATCCTAAGAACAGTGAGAAATTTATCGATCCAGAGAAAGAGAATTACTGGATGCCAGTTGACCTCTACATCGGTGGTGCTGAGCACGCTGTACTCCACCTACTTTATGCAAGATTCTGGCACAAGGTACTCTATGATCTTGGTCTTGTTTCTACAAAAGAACCATTCCAGCGTCTTGTAAACCAAGGTATGATAACATCTTTTGCTTATCAGAAGTCTAACAAGTCACTTGTTCCAACAGATATGGTAGAAGAGAAAGATGGAAAGTACTTTGACAAAGAGACAGGAGAAGAGCTTACTCAAGTAATTGCTAAGATGAGTAAATCTCTTAAGAATGTTATCAACCCAGATGACTTTATCCGTGACTACGGTGCTGATTCCGTTAGAATGTATGAAATGTTTATGGGTCCTCTTACAGAGTCAAAGCCATGGGCAACTCAGGGCTTTATCGGTGTATATCGCTTCTTAGATAGAGTATGGAGAATTTCAACAGAAAAGAAGATTGAGGATATCGAAATTCCATCTGATCTTAATAAAACTCTTCATAAGACTATTAAGAAGGTTACAGACGATACTGCAACTCTCAACTTCAATACTGCAATTAGCCAGATGATGGTTCTTGTAAATGAAATTAACCGTCTTGAGGTTGTTCCTAAGAAGGTTCTTGAGACTCTAGCACTTCTCTTAAGCCCATATACTCCTCATCTCGCTGAAGAGCTTTGGTCAATGCTTGGTCATGAACCATCTATTGCTAACGTTCAGTGGCCAAAATATGATGAGGCACTTTGCATTGAAGATACTATGGAAATGGTTGTTCAAATCAACGGTAAGCTCAGAAGTAGAATTATGATGAGTAAGAGTGCTTCTAAAGAAGAAATGCTTGAAGCAGCAAAAGCAGATGAAAAAACAAAGGGTTGGCTTGAAGGTAAGACAATTATTAAAGAAATTGCAATTCCAGGAAAGCTTGTAAACTTTGTAATTAAATAAGCTTATTTAAAAACGGCCTGCACTTGCAGGTCGTTTCTTTATCATCACTTAAGTAGCGCTAAACCGCCCATACTTGTTTCTCTATATAAACTAGGAAGAGCTTGTCCAGTTTCCATCATTACCTCTATAGCCCCATCAAAAGAAACCTTATGTCTTCCATCTGACATTAAGGCAAATACTGCGTGGTCTAAAGAGCGCATTGCAGCCATTGCATTCCTTTCAATACAAGGAATTTGGACAAGGCCTTTCATCGGGTCACAGGTTAATCCTAAATGGTGTTCTAGTCCCATCTCAGCAGCATATTCTATTTGGAATACAGAACCACCTAACAGTTGTGCAGCAGCCCCGCCTGCCATAGCACAAGCTACCCCTACTTCCCCCTGGCATCCTACTTCAGCACCTGAAATAGAACCATTTTCCTTAACAATATTTCCAATCATACCAGCAGTTAAAAGAGCTCTAATAATTCTATCATCACCAAGGTCATATTGCTTTTTCATATAATAAAGTACACTAGGAAGAACACCACAACTACCACATGTTGGAGCAGTTACAATTTGTCCACCACCAGCATTTTCCTCACTAACAGCAAGAGCATAAGCTAGAGGAAGAGAGGTACCACCAAGAGGACCAGCAAAGTCCCTAGCCTTTGTGTAGCAGGAAGCTGCCTTTCTTTGTAATTTTAAACCTCCAGGAAGAACACCTTCATTATTAATACCGCGAATAATTGCATCCTGCATTACAATCCAAACTTGCTTTATATAATCAATAATATCTGGGCCCTCACACTCTAATGCAACTTCCCAAATCTGCATACCTTCATCACTACAATACTTTAATAGCTTTGACATGGAACCACATTTATCTTTAGGATATACATCTTTCGGTCCCTCATCTTTAGCTCCTTCCTCAACAATCTTTCCACCACCAACAGAATAATATGTTTTTTCACTTCTTATTGATTGGTCTTCATTAAAACCTTTTATTGTTAAAGCATTAGGGTGAAAAGGTTTAAATACATCTGGATACCATAAAATATTTACACTCTTACCATGAGTTTCAAATACTTGTCTAATAGCTGTATCTGTTAAGTGACCTTTTCCTGTAGCTGCAAGTGAGCCATATAGCTCTGCTTGATAAGTAATTGCATCAGGGCATATTGAAATAAACATTTCAGTTGCAGCTCTTGGTCCCATTGTATGTGAAGACGAAGGGCCGTATCCAATTCTAAATAATTCCCTTAAAGATTCCATATTCTAATGATACATTATTATATTTTCTCACTTCAATCGTTATAATAATTATATGAAAAAGTTATTCTCTATATTTATTTTATTAACATCAATATTATTAACGCTAAATGCTATCACATTATCAGATTACAATAATCCAAATTCCTGGATTCCAGAATCCCTATGCATAGGAATGGGAAATGATAAATGGGCAATTGGTACTATTTCTTATAATATGGATGACCAGCTTACTTTTTCAGAACACATATATATAGAAGCACCTGTTTGGACATTTAATGTTAACATGCTTAGTATTACTAACAGAGGATGGAAAGAAGGTTGGTCAACAACAGATGCAACTATT
>JAQYFM010000039.1 GCA_028723145.1 Spirochaetales bacterium
TATTGTGAAAACAGAAAAGATAGAATGGGAGAAAACCATCTCTGCCTTCCATCTCGTTTTATTGAGGAAATTCCGTCATCATTAATTAGTAAAAAAGTTGCAGGTGAAGAAGAATCTTCTACTGAAGATAAACTAGCAGCCCTAAGCGCGATGCTTGAAAAATTTAGAAAAAAGTAAGCCTTTTCTGTAATACCTTCATTTGATAAGAGACAAAGAAGTACAATCTATAGTGCTTCTTTTCTTTTTCATTTAGTTGGAATCGATAATTATTAATCTTCACCCATTTATATTTGATGTATTCATTAGAAAACTCTTTTTTTCCATTTATGGTAGGGCGTTTTGATAAAGATGCATGATAGAGAACCCATTTATATCTACCAAAGCCAAGCTTATGTATTGCTTTTTTATCAACATCTTCTTTATTTATTTTAATACCACTTTCTTCGAAAACCTCTCTAATTGCGGTATCAAGGAAGTCTTTATCCTTAGTCTTATCATAACCACCACCTATAAAAGCCCATGAGCGAGGATACTTTCTTAATTGAAATAATACTTCATCTTCAAAAGTAATAATAAGTCCTGCTCCAGAATAACCTTCTGTTATATATTTATATAAAGCTTTCATAGGGATTATATATTATCGATAAAAATTAAATATAAAAAAATAAATAATCTTTTAATAAATTTGAATTAAAATAATTGCAAACTTATATAATTTTTATTCAAGCTTTATATTTTTTTGAGAATTCTTTAAGAGCAAATCTGACACCAGCAGCCCAACCTAAACCTAAATCAGAAAATAATTCTTCAAGTTCAGCTTTAAATGAAGGTTCAATAGAAAATGTAGTTAAAATCTTTTTTTCCTTCTCTGGTCGGCTAGATGCAAAGACTTCTTTTGCCTTGGCCTCACTAGGACTTGCATATTCATTAAACAGATTGTCATCATTACCTGATTTCTTTAAAGCCATTTTCTTTTATACTCCTTTTTACTTCCAAACGTCTTTATTTAACTTTTCAAAAGCTTCAATTGTAGAATTCTTCATACCTCGCCCATTCACCTTAAATCCTTGGGGAGCTTTACCAGCCTCTTGGCATTTCCTGAATATAGGATCTACTGGAATTAAATAGACTTCGTAATTCTTAGCCTTTAGCGCAGCAGCATAAATATCTCTGTGTTGCTTAATACGTGAGTCATATGAGTTTATGATAACTTTATTGTGTTTAACATTTGCCCTCATATTCTTTCGAATCTTCATAAGCTCATGAATGAAGATCTCAAGACCATCTAAGCTAAACACTTCACTTATCATTGGTGATATAACTTCATCACTTGCGATAAGTGCACTTCTTTCTAATCTGCCAAGGCCAGGTGAAAGATCTAAAACTATTCGTTCGAAGTTTTCGCTTACTTCCCCAATTAAATCTTGTAATACAAAAGGCTCTTCAGCAAGCTTGGTTTCTGAATATAGCTTTAATGTTCCACCTATACCAAAGGTAGGTAAAATATATAGATTATCTACAGCAGGAATTTTTACTATTGCATCATTAACATAGCATTTACCCTGTAAGACATCAGCAAGTTCATATTTTGGAGGTTCTTTTAAAAACCAGGATGAAATATTACCCTGAGGATCACAGTCAATAATTAATGTTTTATGACCTGATAGCGCAGACTGACAAGCTAGAGTACCAGAAATTGTTGTCTTTCCTACTCCACCCTTCTGCAAATGAAATGCAACAGTCTTTGCCATAATTCCTCCATGTTCTTACCATTATAAGCTTAAATATTAAAATCTACAATAAATAAAATCAAATAAATAATCTATGATTTAAATTTTTATAAATTATAATATGATAATTATTAATTTATTATATAGGTATCATATCTTATTATATATATTTAATTCTTATTATTACATTAATTTTATTAGATATAATATAACTTCCTTAAACCTTACTATTAGTACAATTTATCTTTAATATTCCAATATAGGAATATTAATTTGAATTTTCGATTCATCCAATCTTTCTACTTAAATCATCATTTTCACCAATTAATTGAGATAAATAAAGTGCAAAATTCTCTATATCACTATTTGATAGATTGAATAGTTGTAATATTTTACTTTGATATTTTGTAATTGAATTGCATAGTAAATAACTCTTACCATCATTAATAACTTTTATTTTTTCAAGCTCATTAATGACGGCATTAATACTTTCGCCAGCGCACTTTTCTTCAATTATTTTTTTTATATTTGTTACTATAAAATTGATAAAACAAAGAGTATCAAAAGCATTGCCTTGGTTTTTAACACTACTCAAAGAAGCAAAAACATCCTTTATTAGTATTACATCATTTAACTTACTATATTTAATAACCCCATCAATATCAAACTTTTTTGATGATAAATAAACGTTATACCCTGAGTATTTTAAATCATCATTTAATGTATTCTTTTCTTCAAATTTTACTAACTTTCCTTTTTCATCATAGTATAGAGAAAAATAATTTGTTACTTCTTCTCTTGGTATATAATGTAGACCAATTAAAGCTTCCAAATAGTTTTTTATTCTATGAATTCTATTTTCATAGTATATTTGATCTTTTTTAGCTTTATCTTTATCAAATGTTATATAGGCATAATAATCAGAACCAAAGTAATCACTATTTATTTTACTCTCTTTAAAATAGATTCTGTTAGATACATTATAAGCATCCTTATCATTTTCAAAGGTACCAACTACAGATGCGATTATTTTGTTTCTTTCATCATTATTTAAATTATTAACAAAAATAGTGATATCATTGAATTTTGATAAATCAATAATATCTTTAGAAAGATTAGCAAAGTCTAATGTTAATGAAAAATATTTATACCCTAACTTCTTAAGCTTTAGAACAAAGCTTATAATGTTTGTACTAGAAACATTGTCATCTGGTACAATATCATAATTAACAAGAACACCTTTATTATCCCAAGCTTCAAAACAAAAAATGTTATCAACACCTGAGATTTTTCCATATGTAATATTTATTATTTGATCTTTATCTGAATTTTCGTTTAAAGCCTTTATAAAGTTAGAAAATTGTCTAAAAGAAATGTTTTCAATAATGTTAGATATTTTTGAATTACTAAATACCTCCATATGGTTAGTAAAAAGAGGATGAGAATTAATGTAATCATTATAAAATAGATTATTGCAATTCTTATAAACCAATGAATATGCAGCTAAATCAATTAGTAAGTCACTTGGTTCCTGGAAAATTTCATCCATTTTGATTTGAATTGCACTACTCTTTAATAAACTATTAATAACAAGATAAGTACCAATTGAGAGTACATTACTTCTCTTATTTTCTACTATATCATTATTTGAGATTTCACTATGAAAGTACTCGTGGTAGTTTTCATTAGGTATCATAAGAGAACGATCATTTTCATCATTAAGTTTACCAATTACTACTCTTTTAGGAACATTATATTTTTTTTCAGCATTATATACTCTTTCATATTCAAAAAGGACATACACTGCATCCTTTTTCTTTTTAAAAGTTATCTTTCCTTTAACTGAAGGAACAGAAACAAAAACTGATTCTGACAAATATACGCCTCCTAAAAAGCACAAAATACCGAGTAACAACTCAACCACATTAACAAAATAAATGCAATATGGTTTTTAAATATAAAAACAACTTTATTAAAATATTGTTACTAAAAATAATTTATATAATTATTTAAGCATTATTATATTATTAAATATATTTTTATTAGTTTTTGATATTTGTATAATATAGTTTTATAATATTTTTACTAAATATCAATATTACAATTGATGAAATTATTATGTATTTATGAAACATTTATATACAAAAAAACCTTAAATTAGTATATACAAGATTAATTTATCAAAGAAAGAAAATAAGGTTTGGATTTATAAATATAGTTAATTGTAAGATTAACAAGCATTATAGTAAACATAAATATTCTCTGTTGATCATCAATTAAATGAATAGCAGAGAATATGTTTATTTTATTTCTCTGATCAGGTTCGGACCATGGTACTTCATTATAATTTCCAGAAGACATTGCACCATCAACAGGGATAACTGCACCAGTAATATAACGTGCCATATCAGATACAAGGAAGAGTGCTGTATAAGCAATCTCAATTGGAATACCAAAGCGACCGTTTGGGATCATTGACTGAGTTAGTTCACGCTGTTCAAGACTAATTGTATCATAGATTTCTGTATCAAATGCACCTGGGCAAATACAGTTAACTGTGATGTCATGTCTTGCATAATCCATACCAGTGGTCTAGCTGAGACTGATTACAGCACGTTTTGCACCACTATATGGTGCAAAATTAGCACTACCCTTAAGTCCTTCTGCTGATGAAATATTGATAATACTACATCCATGAGCTCCTGATTTAAGCATTGCTTTTACACCATATTTCATACCAAGGAACACACCAACGTAGTCAATATCTGTAACTCTCTTGAAATCATCAGTATCATACTCGTGTATTGGTTTAATGAGACAACTAGCACCAGCATTATTTACAACTACATTTAAAGCACCAAAAGTACTCACAGCTGTATCCATAACGCGTCTAACATCATCCTCTACTGAAACATCTGCACGGCAGAATATAGCTTTACCACCAGAAGCATTAATAGCACGTGTGATAGTTTCTCCATTCTCACTTCTGCGATTGCAAACAACAACCTTCATCCCATTTGATGCAAATAATTCTGCCATTGCCTTCCTAAACCCGAAGTAACTCCAGTTACTACGGCAACCTTTCCTTTAACACTGGAAAAATCGTTCATATAGAATCACCTATTATTAAATCGATATTTTTGTGTTGAATTAAAAAAAAGCAATGTAATCACAAAGGATATCTATGAAATTTAAAGCTAGAATAAAAAGGCTTTTGGCAAAAACACTAATTAAAATTGCCAAGATAAAATTTGTGGATAGTATTCAAGTTAGTAATCGATGTGGCAGTTGTTATGCGAAAAGAAATACCTTCTACTACCACTTTCATGATAAATATCATCTTATTGCTTGGATTTTTATGCAAATGTATGAAACGAAAAAAAACAAGCTGATATTATCAATGGAGAAGATATGATAGTTAGGATGTTCCAAAGAATTTGGGAAGAGAGGGCTTTCTTCCGTAATGCATTTCAAGATAAATCACAAAATAGCCTCAGTGAATACATACTGGAATTTTACATCAAACAAGAGATAGAAGTTCTATGTCGCTAACTTGAAGTAGAATCATTGGAGGAGGAAATGGAATACACCATAAAGCAATATTCCTATGGATGTCTAGGACATACAATTGAATGGATTCAAGGAAAGAATGATCTTAGTCCTGAAAAAATGGGATATTACCAATATAGACAAATGCCTGATATTTTAAAAAGGGCTTGGTCTACAGACTTTAGCAAATAAACTATTAATGGTATATCTAAGGCGACGTATTATTGATTATACAAATGAATACAACTGCTTCATAGTCATTGCAAGTGTTAAAAAATATAGTCAGATATTGTTTATAAATAAAAATCATTAAAATAATATATGGAAAATATGATAATAAAATACTTACAATTATTAATATAATATAGTTTCTATATTTATAATATTTATTTTTATATTATTTTTAATAATAAATATTATCATTTTATATGTGTTTTTTATTTTATTATCTAAATTTTTACTTTTGGTTATATCAAATATTGCAACAGATTTGTTCGATTTTATTGTACCTTATTCTTGTTAATGTATCATTTTATTTAATTAATGTTGCATTTTTTTGTATTTTTACTTCACTGTATTGACTAATTTGTTGCATAAATGATAAGTAGTGCACAAATAAAATCTTATTGGAGGCAAAATAATGAAAAAATGTATCACTTTTGTTTTGATGCTCGTTCTTGCTTGTACTACTTGTCTTTTTGCACAAGGTGCAATGGAAGTTGAGAAAACACCTGTAAAAGTATTAATTCTTCCAAAATTTGAAATTGGTGATTTATCAGGAGATTTCCCTGGTGAAGCACAGTATTACTATGAAGCTTACGTTAAAGATGGTGAAGAATACGATATTAAAGGTGGCTTTGAAAATAATAAGCTTTATGTAAAAGATGGTGTTGCTCTTTATCTAACAGGAATGGGAAAAGTAAATAGTGCAATGTCTCTTCAAGCTGTATTATCTGATAATCGCTTTGATTTTTCTGATTGTTATTTCCTTTCAACAGGATGTGCAGGTTCATCAAGAGAATATACAGTAATGGGTGATGTATTTGTTATTACAGCTTGTATCGACTTCGATTTAGGACACCATGCTGATCCTCGTGAAATGAAAGATATTGAAGCAACAACTTGGTATCATGATGAAGGCTATGATTCAGCATCATACAAGCTTCTTAATCAAGATTTAACTAATAGAGTATATGAACTTGTTAAAGATACAGAACTTTCAACAACTGAAAAAACAAAGAGAGTAATGGCTCGCACATTTGATAATGCGCAGTGGGCAACTAGAGATCCAAAAGTTCAGAAAGGAACAACCGTCACAGGTGATAACTACTGGAAAGGTGAACATGATGAAGCTAATGCATTATTAATGACAAAAACATACGGAGCTCCAGATCCATATGCATTAACAGAAATGGAAGATATTGCTTTAGCAGTTGTTCTTGATCGTTATAATCTTCTTGATAAATATATTGTTATCAGAGACAGCGTAAATATGGATGTATTTATGTATGGTTCAACCCCAGAAAGTCTTTGGTCTATTGATGATTCTCTTGCATCAGATGATTCAGTTGAATCAGCAGATATCTTTGCAACAGCAAGAAAGAATAACTTCTTAGTTGGTAGCCAAGTTGTTGATGCAATCGTAAATGGCACACTTTAATTAATTCTAATTTCCTCTTTCAGCCTCTAATGCAGAGGCTGATTTTTTATATAAATAATCAATGATTTATATTAAATTTAACATGTATAAATATCTTATTATCGTATTTTTAATTATAAATATTTAATTATTTTCATTGATATTTTATATAGTTTTAATATTCGTATCACTTAATTTTTATTAGAATTTATTTAATATAAATATTAATAGAAGATTTTGATAAGTAATGGTATCATATAATCATGAAAATAATTAGTTGGAATGTTAATGGGCTAAGAGCTATTGTGGGTAAAAACTTCTATTCATTCATGGAGGAAGAAAACCCAGATATCATATGTCTTCAAGAAACAAAGATTCAAGAAGGTCAAATTGAATTAGAATTAAAGGATTACCATAAGTATTTTAGTTATGCAGAAAAGAAAGGTTATAGTGGTACAGCAATCCTTTCTAAAATTGAACCTTTATCTGTAACATATGGAATTGGGATAGAAGAACATGATACAGAAGGTAGAGTAATTACTGCTGAATATGATGATTTTTATTTAGTTTGTGCTTATATTCCAAATAGCCAAACTGAACTAAAGCGCCTTGATTACAGAAGAGTTTATAACAGTGCAATTGAAGAGTATTTGGTAGAACTAGATAAGAAGAAGCCTGTACTATTTTGCGGAGACCTAAATGTAGCTCATAAGGAAATAGATATTAAAAATCCTAAGACAAATTTGAGAAATGCAGGCTTTACTCAAGAAGAAAGAGATGACTTTACTCGCTTACTATCAAGGGGATTTACAGACTCTTTTAGAAATAAATATCCTGATACAATTAAATACTCTTGGTGGTCTTATAAATTTAAAGCAAGAGAAAAGAATACAGGGTGGCGTATCGATTACTTTGTTGTTTCAAATAGGTTTGTTGATAAAATTAAAGATGCTTTGATTTTAAATGATGTAATGGGTAGTGACCACTGTCCTGTTGGAGTAATACTTTAAGTTGAAAATAGCTCTCTAAAATGAGAGCTATTTCTTTTTATTTACTGTAAATATTCTGGAATTTCTCCACGATTATTGAAAATCTTACGCTTTTGAGTATCCAAAATCTTTTTACACATTCTAATTGCATTAGGAGTAACCTCAACAAGCTCATCATCTTTAATAAACTGAATTGCTTGCTCAAGGGAAGGTTTAACTACAGGAGTTAATGAAACAGCTTCATCTTTTCCTGATGCTCTAAGGTTTGTAAGTTTCTTAGTTCTAGTAGGATTAAGCATTAAATCCCCTTCTCTATTTCTTTCACCTACTACTTCACCTTCATATACTTCATCACCTGGTACAATAAACATTCTACCACGATCTTCAAGTTCCCAAATACCATAAGCAACAGCAGTACCTGCTCTATCGCAAACAAGAGAGCCTGAGAAACGATCAGGGAAATCACCTTTATATGGTTCATAGCCTTTTAAATAGCTATTCATAATACCAAAGCCCTTGGTATCAGTTAAGAATTCATCTCTATAACCAATTAAGCCTCTTGAAGGGATTTCGAATCTAATCTTAACTCTATCTCCAGCAGTATATGTAATATCACTAATAATTGCCTTTCGTTTGCCAAGCTTTTCCATTACGATACCACTTGATTCCTCAGGACAATCAATTAAAAGTACCTCGATAGGCTCTGTTTTTCTACCTTCGCTATCTGTTTTAAAGATGATATGAGGACGACCAACACAAATCTCAAAGCCTTCTCTTCTCATCTCTTCTACGATAATAGCCATTTGGAATTCACCTCTTCCTTTAACTGTAAAGGTATCATCCATATTTTTCTCAATTCTAATAGAAACATTTCTTAATGCTTCCTTTTGAAGACGTTCCCAAATCTTAGCACTCGTAACCATCTTTCCATCTCTACCAGCAAGTGGAGAAATGTTCTTAGAAAAGAGCATTGAAACTGTTGGTTCATCTACTTTAATTCTAGGAAGAGCTTTCTTTTCTTCTTTAGTACAAATTGTATCACCAATAGAAACATCACTAACGCCAGAAAGTACAACGATATCACCAGCAGAAATAGAAGGAACTTCTTTAAATACAGGACCATCATAAGCTTGTAGTCTTGTAACACGAAGGTTTTCTTCTCTATTCTCTTTTAAGCAAACAAGAGAATCATTAGTACTTGCGCTACCGTTAATTACCTTACCAACTGCTAAGCGTCCTAAGAAGTCAGAGTATGATAAATCACTTACTAACATCTGGAATGGCTCACTATCGTCATATTCCGGAGCTGGAATATAATCAATAATGCAATCTAGGAGTTGATATAAATTATCCTTAATATCATCAAGAGAAGTACCACAAACACCTTTTCTACCATTTGCATAGAATACTGGTACTTCTAAGATGTTTTCATCACTACTTAACTCGAGAAGAAGGTCATAAACTTCATTTAAGACTTCTTCAGCTCGTGCATCAGGACGGTCTATTTTATTAATTACAACAATTACAGGAAGATTCTTTCCTAAAGCCTTTTCAAGTACGAATCTTGTCTGAGGAAGAGGGCCTTCTGCTGCATCACATAAAAGGACTACACCATCAACCATACTTAGTCCACGTTCAACTTCACCGCCAAAGTCTGCGTGTCCCGGAGTATCGATAATATTAATTTTTACGCCCTTGTAGTTAATTGCGCAGTTTTTAGCACTAATTGTGATACCTCTTTCTCTTTCGATATCACCAGAGTCCATGACTCTATCTACATCCATACCTTTACCAACAAGGCCACTTTGCTTAAACAGTGCGTCAACCAATGTTGTTTTGCCATGGTCAACGTGAGCTATTATAGCAATATTTCTTATATTCTCATTACGTTTTAACATTGCAATGGAAAAATATCACAATAGAGAAAATATGACTACTACTATCGAAAATTTTTTATCTTATTCTTTATAATAAATAAAGTTTTAACGCTATTATTAAAAAAAATATCTCCTAAAATACTATTAAATATTCTAGGAGATTGCTTTTTATTTATCTTCTTAAATACATTGCTTTAGTATTTCAATTACTTCATCTTTAGGATATTAAGCGGGAATCCTCGGTAATTCAATTACCGAGATGAAAGCGCAAAATAGTAATTGCTAAAACATATGCATGTGATATAATAAATTATGAAGATAAATCTTGTTCATTACAGAACTTGCTCATATAGTATGGAATCATTCTTACTATGTTGAAACTGTTGGATGCATATCTGAGGAAACAGTAAAAAAATACATAGAAAATCAGAGTAATCAGTTTTGAGGTTATATGAAACGAGTTAAGGAAACAAAACTTAAGCTTGAAAAGAAAGAAGCCAATATAGTTGGTCATCTTTGCTACGCAGCATTTAAGCTTTGGAATGT
>JAQYFM010000040.1 GCA_028723145.1 Spirochaetales bacterium
TTAAAACAAGTGAAAGTGAGAAATACCTATCTTCTTTAGGTTTTTCAGATTTTAGAGTACGTCTTAGAGGAGAAAATGCTCTTCTTGAATTAAAAGAAAAGGATTTAGAATTATTATTAAAAAATAGAGAGCAAATAGTTAATAAATTAAAGCAGAGCTATAAAGGGGTTGCTTTAAACCTAGAGGTAAGATAATGAGTGATATAAAAAAGTTACTTGAAAGTGTACAAAGTGGAAATCTTAGTGTTGATGATGCACTTTTAAGAATAAAGGAAAAACCCTTTGACGATTTAGGTTATGCAGTTGTTGACCTTCATAGAAAGGTTAGGCAGGGTGCAACTGAGGTAGTATATGGAGCAGGTAAAAGTGCCCAGCAAATCATTGGAATATTAAAATCCCTAAAACAAAATGGAGAAAAAACAGTACTTGTTACTAGAATTAGTCCAGAAAAGGCAAGAAATGTGCAAGAGGAAATAGATATTACATACTACGAAGTCTCCTCCCTTGCGATTATGGGGAATCTTCCTCCAAAGGATGGAAATGGTCGTGTCGTTGTTGCTACTGGAGGAACAAGTGATATCCCTGTTGCTGAAGAAGCAGCTTTAACTCTTGAAGCATTAGGTAATGAGGTTGTAAGAATATATGATGTAGGAGTTAGCGGGCTTCATCGATTGCTTTCAAGGTTAGATGACATTATGTCTGCTTCTGTTATTGTAGCAGTTGCAGGTATGGAAGGAGCTCTTGCTTCAGTAATTGGTGGTTTAGCAGATTGTCCTGTTATTGCAGTTCCAACTTCAGTTGGGTATGGTACCTGTTTTAATGGGTTATCAGCACTATTATCGATGTTAAATTCCTGTGCAAGCGGAGTATCGGTTGTGAATATCGATAATGGGTTTGGTGCAGGGTATCAAGCTTCTATGATAAATCATGTTAAGGGGAAATAGATGAAAACACTATATATCGAAGCAAATATGGGCGCCGCAGGGGACATGCTTACTGCTGCATTAGTAGAGCTATTTGACGATAAAGAAAAAATTGTAGCTGAATTAAATTCATTAGGTATTCCTAATGTAACATATACTCTTTCTGATAGCACTAAATGTTCTATAAAGGGTAGTCACATGAGTGTAAGTGTTGCTGGAGTTGAAGAAGAAATAGAGCATACCCACTCTCATGATGAAAATCATCACCACCACCATAATACTATGAACGATATTAGAACTATTGTTTATGGTTTAAATGTAAAAGAGAAAGTAAAAGAAAAGATAATGGAGGTGTATCAAATAATTGCTCAAGCTGAGAGCTTTGTGCATGGAACTACTGTTGAACAGGTCCATTTCCATGAGGTTGGGGCAATGGATGCTGTTGCTGATATCACTGCAGTTTGTTATTTAATTGATAAACTTAATGTTGAAAAAATTACCGCCTCTGCTATTAATACTGGAAATGGTTATTGCCGCACAATGCATGGAATTTTACCAGTTCCAGCTCCTGCTACAGCTAAAATTTTAGAGGGTATGGCCTCTTATGATGATGGTGTTCGTGGAGAGCTATGCACTCCTACTGGAGCTGCTTTAATTAAAGCTTTTTCATCATCTTATGGACCAAGACCAAATATGAGGATTGAGAAAATTGGAAATGGAATGGGCAAAAAGGACTTTGAGAGAGCAAACTGTATTCGTCTATTTTTAGGTGAAAGCGAAAATGCTTTAAAAGATAGTGTTATTTTACTAGAAGCAAATGTTGATGATATGAGTGGAGAGGATATTTCCTACGCTCTTGAATGCTTACTTTCAGCTGGAGCTTTAGATGTATGGACTAGTGCAGTTAATATGAAGAAATCACGCCCTGGTGTAATTATTTCTGCTCTTGTTAAAGAAGAGGATGAAGAAAGACTAGTTAATACATTTTTTAAACATACAACAACAATTGGAATTAGAAGAGAAAAGAAGGAGCGATATATTCTTCAAAGAGAAATTAAAGAAGTAAAAATTCCAAGTGGAAGTGTTAGGGTTAAATGTTCTACAGGTTATGGTGTTAATAGAATAAAGGCGGAATTTGAAGATTTAAAGGCCCTTTCAAAACAAAGTGGAAAAGCAATAAAAGAACTCAGAGATGAGATAATTTCAACTATTTAACCTAATTCCCTCTAGAAATAATCATTCTAGAGGAAAAATTTACATTTACATCAATATTTTTATAAAAATTTTACTTGTCAGCAGAATATCTCATGATAATATGAAAATACATAAGTTTTCTAAAAAAGGAGGGAGCTATGGGTATTCTGTGGTATATCGTATTATTTATTATTGTATTAAGCCTTGCTTATGTCTTCTTTTGCTACAAAAAAATTAAAGCAATGAAAGAAGGTACAGTTGAAATGGCTGAGATGGCACTCATTATTAGAAATGGTGCTAACACATTTATGAAAACAGAATACAAAACAATAGCAATAGTAGTTATTGCTGTTGCTATAATCTTCTCTCTATTTGTAGAAAAGACATCTGGTTTAACACTTATTTTAGGAGCCTTAATGTCTAGTGCGGCGTGTATTACAGGTATGAAGAGTGCAACATATGCAAATGTAAGAACCTCTAATAAAGCGCGTGAGAGTATGAGCATTGGTGAAACTGTAAAAGTAGCACTCTCTGGAGGTTCTGTATCAGGACTTTCTGTTCAAGCCTTTGGTATGTTAGGTCTTGTAACAATATTAATAGGTTGGGGTATAGATCATAATAGTACAGGAACGGGATTTTTGTTGAAAATGCAATGTAATGCCTCAACAATGAGAATAACAACTTATTCACTTGGTTGTTCTCTTGTTGCAATGTTTAACCGAGTTGCCGGTGGAAACTATACAAAGGCAGCAGATATCTCATCTGATATCTTGGCAAAGCTTAGACATGATTTACCAGAGGATGATAGTAGAGTTCCAAACGTAATAGCAGACTTCATTGGTGATAACGTTAATGATATTGCTGGTAACTGCTCAGACTTACTTGAATCATTTGTTGCAACAACAGCTGCTGGTATCTTAATTGCTTCTACAGTTTATGCAAATGGAGGTTTTTCTGAATCAGCATATGATGCAGCAATGATGTATCCTATCATGCTTGCAGGAGGCGGCTTACTAAGTTGCTTAATCGGCTTAATAATTGTCAACTTAAAGAAAATGGGTGATGACCCATCTAAGGAGTTAAATAAAGCAACTTATATTTCTGCTTTCTTAACACTTGTT
>JAQYFM010000041.1 GCA_028723145.1 Spirochaetales bacterium
GTTATTTTAAGGATACTTTAACAAAAAGTTACATCAAAAACCTAGCTTTAGCAGCTCCAATGCATGATATTGGTAAAATTGCAATTCCTGATAGTGTATTAAAAAAGCCTGGAAGATTAACTAGTGAGGAATTTGAAATAATAAAAACACACTCGACTATTGGAGCTAGAATAATTGATGAAACATTTTCAAAGACTCAAACTAAGGATTTAAGTAAGATTTCTCATTTAATTGCACTATACCATCATGAAAAATGGAATGGTAAAGGTTATCCAGAAGGATTATCAGGAGAAGATATTCCTCTTGCTGCAAGAATTATGGCAATTTCTGATGTATTTGATGCAGTTAGTGAAAAAAGATGTTATAGAGATGCGCTACCTCTAGATGCTTGTTTTGAAATAATAAAAAATGGTTCTGGAACAGATTTTGATCCATTATTAGTTGAAGTTTTTCTAGATATTAGAGATAAAGTTGAAGCTACATTTCATCAAATTAGTTGATGAATGTTAATATAATTTTGGGAGGAATTAGTAATGAAATCATTCTTTGCTGAATTCAAGAAATTTATCACCCGCGGCAATGTACTTGATATGGCTGTTGGTGTAGTTGTTGGCTCTGCATTCACTGCTATAGTGAACTCACTTGTTAAAGATATTCTTAATCCAATAATTGGTATTGTAACAGGTGGTATCGATTTTTCAGAGTTAAAGATTGTATTAAAGCCTGCAACAGAAGAGGTGGCTGAATTAGCAATTCGCTACGGTGTATTTATTAATGCTATTATTCAGTTTATCTTAATTGCATTAGTATTATTTATAATTGTTAAGTCATTTAACAAACTTAATGAGAAAAAGAAGAAGGAAGAGGAAGCTAAGAAGGCTGCAGCTGCAGCTGAAGCAGCTAAGGTTCCACCAGCAAAGCCAGCTGACATCGTTCTTCTTGAAGAAATTAGAGATCTTTTAAAGAAATAAGAAGATAAAATAAGAGTGCACCAAGCTAGATGCACTCTTAGATACTTATTTATTAGAGATATCAACACCAAAGTATTTTTCAGATAACTCTTTAAGTTTTCCCTCTGCTTTTAACTCCTCAAGAGCTTTGTTAATAGCTTTAACTAAGGATTCATTATCGCTATCTTTTTTAATTGGAATAGCTACTTCAGTAGCATCTTCACTTAATGCTGCAATCTTAATTTTTTCATTTGGATGAGCTTTCATATAGTCATAATATGTCATCTCAGAGTTAAGGGTTGCATCAATTCTATTTGTTAATAATAGCTGGAATGTTTGATTTAAATCATCTACACCTGTAACACTTGCACCATAGCTTTCAGCTACCCCAGCATAAGTTGAGCTAATAGTATTTGCAGTTTTTTTACCATTTAGGTCATCAAATGAATTAATATCAGTTCTATCTTGGTTTACAATAATTGCTGTTTTATTGTAGGCATATGGGGTTGAGAAATTGTATTTTTGACTTCTCTCTTCAGTAATATCTACACCATTAACAACAATATCATATCTTCCTGCATCAAGACCTGCAAAAAGGCCATCCCATTCGCCTTCAACAAATGATGCCTTTACACCAAGCTTTTGAGCGATTGCAGATGCTACATCCACATCGTAACCTGTTAATACATCTTTTTCATCATGGTAAGTCCATGGAGCCCATGTACCTTCCATAGCAACTGTAATAACTCCACTTTCTTTAATTCTACCAAGGTGGTCAAGGTTGCTTTCACTCTTTTTTGTACAAGAAGTAAGCATTAAAGAAAGAACAATTAAAATAATAAGAAGTTTTTTCATACTATCACCTCTTTAATATGATTTAGCTAATTTCTTTTCTCCCCAGCTTTGTAATTTAGTGAGGACAGTACAGAAAATTAAATATATAAAACCTACTAGTAAATATAAAGCTAAAGCTTCATATGTTCTTGCAACAATTTGCTGGGTTTTCATAAACATCTCACATACTGTGATATTAGCAGCAAGAGAAGTATCCTTTACCATTGCAATAAGAGAATTTGATAATGATGGAAAAGCAATTTTAAATGCTTGTGGTAGTACTATGTGATACATTGTTTGAAAATATGATAGGCCTAAACAAACTCCAGCTTCTGTTTGACCTTTATTAACAGCTTCAATTGCTGCGCGAATTATTTCAGCAGCATATGCCCCTTCATTTATTGAAAATACAATTACTGCAGCTGGAAATGGGTCAAGGATAATTCCTAATGAAGGAAGACCATAAAAGACAACAAATAGTTGAACAAGTAAAGGAGTTCCTCTAATGATCCAAATGTAGAAGCGGGCTAGTTGTTTAAGTATTTTAATATTTTTGACTTGTACAATAGCAGTAAATGTGGCAATTATTAATGCAATTGAAAACGAAATTATTGTTAATGGTATTGTTACAGTAAGACCAGGAATTAATATCGTTTTAAAGGAAGATGCAATTATTGCCCAAACACGTTCTGACATATTAAGACAAAAATACAGAACAAAGTAATATTTGTAAAGTATTACTTAAAAATCATTTTTAGGATATTAAGCGGGAATCCTCGATAATTCAATTACCGAGATGAAAGCGCAAAATAGTAATTACTAAAACATATGCATGTGATATAATAAATTATGAAGATAAATCTTGTTCAGTACAGAACTTGCTCATATAGTATAAAATCATTATTTCTATGTTGAAATAGTAAAAAAATACATAGAAAATCAGAGTAATCAGTTTTGAGGTTATATGAAACGAGTTAAGGAAACAAAACTTAAGCTTGAAAAGAAAGAAGCCAATATAGTTGGTCATCTTTGCTACGCAGCATTTAAGCTTTGGAATGT
>JAQYFM010000042.1 GCA_028723145.1 Spirochaetales bacterium
CTTCTTCTTCAACTGGAGTTTCTTCTTCAACTGGAGTTTCTTCTTCAACTGGAGTTTCTTCCTCAACTGGAGTTTCTTCCTCAACTGGAGTTTCTTCCTCAACTGGAGTTTCTTCCTCAACTGGAGTTTCTTCCTCAACCGGAGCTTCTTCCTCAACCGGAGCTTCTTCCTCAACCGGAGCTTCTTCCTCAGCTGGAGCTTCTTCCTCAACTGGAGCTTCTTCCTCAGCTGGAGATTCTTCTTCAGCTGGAATTTTCTCTTCACCTAGAGCATCTTGTTGTGTCTCAATACCATCTAAAGAAATTGGTTCTTCTTCAACTTCATCTAATGTTTCTTCTTCTGAAGCTTCATCTTCCCTATGAAGTAATTCCGTATCATCTTCAATTTCTTCTAAAGATTCTTCCTCTGAGCTATCTAAATCAAAAATAGGGTCTTCTTCACTTTCAGATGCTTCATAAATTGAAGGCTCCTCAACATCATCTTCTACTTCATCAAGAGTTTCCTCTTCTGTTATACCATCTTCTTTATGAAGTAACTCAGTATCATCTTCAACTTCTAGTAAAGACTCTTCTTCTGAATGTTCAGGAGTTGGAGTATACATAACATCATAATTTGGCTCTGTAGGATTAAGAGGATCAAATAATGATGGTTGATCATCATACTCATCATCGTCAAGAAAAGAGCTAGCATAATCTGCCTCATCAACAAATGAATCTTCCTTATCCTCTTCATCAGCAGTTAGATAATCATCATCATCGATAGAAGCAAGCTCATTATTTTCTAAGCTTGGAAGATTCTCATCTTCATCGTCTTCGATATCATACTCATCAGTTTCTAATGCATCTAACTCTTCAATAACTTTTTCATTTCGAAACTTTTCTGGAAGTGCATAACGCTCTCTCAAGCTTTCAAGCTCTGTATTAGTTGGAAGCTTGTAGCTATTTGAAAGATTTGTATCAATGTCATGACTATATTTTTGCTCAAGTTCTTTAGCCTTTTCATCATCATCTTGGCTATCATATTCAAATTCAACTTCACTTGATAGCTTTTCGATTTCTTCAGGAGTCTCTTCCTCCTCAAAAAAATCATCATCGATAACATCACTAAATTCCTCTAATTCTCCGGCCTCTATTTTAAATGGTCCTAATAGAGTTCTATAGAACTCCTTAGCAAGGCTATCATCAGAGCATATTTTTAATATTTCTGATAAGGAAATAGTAAATATTTTGTCATCAATTTTCTCAAGGATTGAATATCCATCAGGATAAACAATAAGTCTTGTATGTCCTAATTGAGGCTTTCTACGCTTTTCTTCTTCAATTTGTGTAGCAATTGTTTCAAATCGCTGAGGATTTTCTACCCAGTTTTTCCAATTTAAAGATGGAAGCAAAGTAATATCGAATCTATTACCCCTCCACTGATAAACATCTACACTATCTGTTTCATAGAATAAACGTAGTATATATTCACTAAATAGCTTTTGTAATTTATCAGTACTAATAATACCTGAATTGATAAGAGATATAGGAAGTGATGAAAATAAAGTTCTACCTGTAAAAGAATAGAATCTATCAGCAAATCGTAAAAATGGCTTTAAGGTAGCAGGAAGATATCCGTCTTTTATAAATTCAACATCACAAGAACCTACATTACATGAAAATACCTTTAAAGCATTAGTACTCAACAAAGATACTCTTTCAACTTCAAATAGATCAAAATCATCCCTCTTTCTTCGTAACTCATCAAGCTTATAAGAGTATCCACCATCACGAATTACCATACTCATTAGCTCTTTATCGCTCTTGTTTGGATATTCGGTTTTTAGCTTTGCAACCTTTAAATCGATTTCATTATGTAAAAGTGTACTATCTTGGGATAATTGAGAAATTCCATGTCTTCCATTTTCACAAATTTTAGAAAGCTCATTAACTAAGAAATTAGCATCACAACCAAGAATTCTTTCTACATTTTCTTCATCTTGTGCAAATACTGAGCGAGCTAGATTTGAACATGTATTTACTTCTTCATCTGAATAACAAGGGAAAAAGAACTGCTTAACTAAGGTATCACGATATAAAATGTAGTGAGACGGTGAAACCAAATTTTCCTTAACTTGAACAACTGAATAGTTTTCAATGTACCATAATAAACGCTTTACTGCATCTTTATTTAAGGCTTTAATTCTATTCCAATCTTTTTCCTTTATATCACGATTTGCAGAAAAGCCTTTTTCTGAATAAAACTTTTTAGATTGTACTATTGATTGAAGCAATAGTGGCAAGAAAGATGCTTCCATCTTTGATAAGTCATCGTTTTTTGAAAGATGAATTCTTCTTTCTTCCCACGCTGCCATTTTTAACATTTCAAGAGGATAGTACATAGAGATGATCTTTGCGATGCTGACAACATCATTCTCAAAATATACTAAAGCCTCCTGTACATTTCTCTTTGCTTTATCAAGCCGCATAGTGTCAGCTAAATTATTATTTTGAAAGATCATGTAAATATCCCTTTATTTTAAACCCATTACCTGTTTTCTATAAGCTTTTAGACCTTCAGCTAAACATTTACCTGCAAGTCTAAGTTCATCCTCATTTAATACGTATGCAATTCTTGCTTGTGTCTTTCCTAAACTCTTAGTTACATAGAAATCTTCAGCAGGAGCAAACATTACGGTTGAACCTTTATAGTTAAAATCCCTTAACATAAAGATTGCAAAACGTTCAGCGTCATCAACCGGGAAATCAACAACAAAGTAGAAGGCTCCCTTTGGTCTTGATAGTTTACATCCCGGTATTTCTTGAATTGCACTAACTAAAGTATTTCTTCTTCTCTCATACTCTTTAACAACATCATCAATATACTCTTGAGGAGCTGTTAATGCAGCAGTTGCTGCGACCTGCTCTACAGCAGGAGGACAAAGTCTAGCTTGAGCTAGCTTCATTGCACTGTTAAGGACATCTTTATTGTAGCAAACAATTGCACCAATACGTGAGCCACACATACTAAAGCGCTTTGAGAAAGAGTCAATACAGATGATTCTATCCTTATATTCAGGGAAGGTTAAAATACTTGTAAATGATTCTCCATCATAACAGAACTCTCTATATACTTCATCAACGATTAAAAAGATATCGTGCTTTTTGCAAAGCTCTAAAAGATGAGTTAACTCTTCCTTTGAGTAAACATGTCCAGTTGGGTTATTAGGAGAGCAAAGTAAAATAGCCATAGTCTTTTTTGTTATTTTTTCTTCAAAATCATCAATTGAAGGTAGTACAAAGGCATCATCAACCTGGCTAGTTACTGGAACCAAATTAACCATAGCAATGTTAGCAAAGGTAGAAACGTTAGTATAAAATGGCTCAGGAATAATTACTTCATCATATGGGTCACATAGAGTCATAAATGCAAATTGAAGCGCTTCAGATCCACCTGTTGTAATCATAATGTTGTCAGGAGTTACACTAACACCATATTTTTCATAGTATTTACAAAGTGATTCTCTAAGCTTTAATTCACCTTCTGATACACCATAGGCAATAACCTCTTCATTATAGCCATTAATTGCATTAATAGCTTCCTTTGGAGTCTTGATATCTGGTTGTCCAATATTTAAGTGAATTACGTGTATACCTCTCTTTTCAGCTTCTCTTGAATAAGGTACTAACCTTCTAATAGGAGAACACTGGAAAGAAGAGATCCTTTTTGACATTTGCATCTCTAATTTCTCCCCATCATTTTAATTATCAGTCTGGAAGCTTGGTTTCCTCATCTCCACTTGTTAAAGCTCCTGATTGTGACTGATCAATAAGCTTTTGAATAAACTTTCTATTATCAAGAAGAGGTGAAATAGATCTTCCGTGGTGTAGTCTTGAAATAACACGAGCGAAGAGCTCAGTAACATCAGCTTGTACAAACCACTCTTTTTCTAACAAATCTTTACCTTGGTAAACTGCATTTGTACCAATAATTCTATAGAATACACCTTCCTTATAAGCTGCATCAAAGTTTTCAACTGCATTACCATTAAAGAATGGAAGAGATACCATACAGATAATCTTTTTTGCACCAAGCTTCATAAGCTCTCTCATGGCAATAATCATTGTACCACCAGTTGCAATCATATCATCAGCCATCAAGACGGTCTTACCTCGTACATCACCAAGTAAGTTAATGCTCTTAATGTTACTATTCTTTGCATCTTTACTAACTATAGAATAGTCTCTTTCCTTATAAAGCATAGCAAGTGGTCTATGGAGGCCTTGTGCATAGAATTTATTTCTTGAAACAGCACCTGTATCAGGGGATACAACTACTAAATCAGGATCAGCAAGGTCGATAACCTTTCTTAAAGCAATTAATGTTTGATATGAACCATGTAAATTCTCAAGGTGACAAGTTCTAAATGCATTTTCAATTTCTCTTGAGTGGATATCAAGTGTAATAATTCTTGATACTCCAAGCTGTTCAGAGATACGAGCAAATAAGCTTGCAGTTAAAGCTTCTCTTCCTGCCTTTTTATGTTGTCTTGCATATGGATATGTAGGAAGAACTAATGTAATTGAAGCAGCACCAGCTAAACGCACAGCATCAACTGTTGTAAATAAGAACATTAAGTGGTCGTTTACACTAAGTGGCTGTGGATCTTCTAAACCAGCAACCTTAATTGGTGCACAGTTAGATACATCATAAATAATATAAACGTTAAGACCTCTGACTGGATCAATTAACTCAGCCTTCTCCTCACCGTTAGCAAAGCGAGTGTACTTAACATTGATTGTGAAATCTGGACAGTAGAAAGATGAAGGACGTTTACCAGTAGGAATTTTCTTACTATCAAGGTCATCCATCAAAGTAACAGTTTTTAAAAGCTCTTCTTCACTAATATCATGACGTTTACTAAGGGCTTTTGAAACCTTTTCATAACGATCTATATAAAGCCTTCTTAAGTGCTTTACAACCTTCCCTGCAAAATACTCTGTGCCAGGGCCTGCGATAACTCCAAGTTTGTGTGGCTTAATGATACTCATGGCTTATACTTTATAAAAGAAGGTATAAAAGTTCAACACGAGAAGATGAACTATTAACATATTCTGTTGCCACATTTTTACTATTTGTTCAATTTTTTTACAAAAAAATATTTTACAAAGATTTCACAAAACCAACACATTATGATTCTTTACGCTATTATTTTTAATTTGTTAGTTTTTCCTTGATATGAATATTTTACTAACGATTTTTAAAATTGCAGGTTCAGTAGGATTATTCTTATATGGAATGAAACTACTCTCTGACGGACTACAAAAGTGCGCTGGAGCAAAAATGAAAGCAATATTACACCTTATGACAGGTAATCGCTTTCTATCGGTATTAACGGGAATATTAGTAACTTTGATAATCCAATCATCGTCAGCTGCTACAGTAATGGTCGTTTCCTTTGTAAATGCATCCTTAATGAGCCTTACACAAGCAATTGGCGTTATTTTAGGAGCAAATATAGGTACTACAATAACTGGTTGGATCGTAGCCATCTTAGGCTTTAAGATGGATATTACAGTATTAGCACTATTTGCTATTGCTATTTCACTTCCACTAATGTTTTCAGAAAAAACGAAGCTTAAGGAAGTATCAGAAATCTTTTTAGGATTTGGTATTTTATTCATTGGTCTTGAATTCTTACAATCCTCAATGCCTGATATCTCTGAAAACCAAAACATTATTCATTTCTTATCACGCTTTGAAGATCAATCAATTACCTCAATGCTTCTTTGTGTACTTGCAGGAACAATTTTAACAATTATTGTTCAGTCCTCATCTGCTACGATGGCAATTACAATTACTATGGCTTACCAAGGCTGGATTGGCTTATATACAGCATGTGCACTATGTCTTGGTCAAAACATTGGTACTACAGTAACTGCATACCTTGCCTCTGTTGGAGCATCAACAAATGCTAAGAGAGCTGCTCTTGCGCACATATTTTTCAATGTAATTGGCTCTGTAATAGCAATGATTTTGTTTAGACCAATGATATATTTAATAAACAGTATTACTCCAGGTGATATATACACAATGCAAGGTGAAGAATTAAGAGAGACACTTCCTGCATTTTTAGCAATGTTCCATACCCTCTTTAATACAGCTAATACACTTCTATTCTTTCCATTTATTAATAAATATTCGGCTTTCATTACAAAACTTGTTAAAGATAAGAAGGTATATGATGAGGATTGTTACCACTTTTCATATATCTCAGGACCTTACATGGAAGCTCCAGAGCTCTATTTATTAGCTGTAAATGGTGAAATTAAAAAGATGGCTAATCTTACAGACGATATGTTTAAAACATATACTGAGGCCTTTGCAAGAAACGATATTGATATTAATAAAATAGTTCAGGACTTAAAGAAAAAGGAAGACTATGCTGACCAAATGCAGGAGCAGCTTACTAATGTGTGTGTTAAAGCTCAAAAGGAAAACATGGTTGCCTCTGGCTCTGTTTCGACATTCTTACGTGTAATTGATGAGCTTGAATCTGTTACAGATAGTATCTTTAACCTAATCAAACTTACTCAGCAAAGACTTGAGCAGAAATTAACCTATACACAAGAAGAGGAACAAGAAATTAGATCCTTAATCGATTTAGTCTCCTCATTTATTACATTTATTACAGAACACGTTGATCAGGGCTTAAAGAAGGTTGATCTAGAAACTGCTCAAACCTATGAAAGAAGCATAAATAAACAGCATAAAACTCTTTCAGAAAGAATTCACTCTCGTCTTGGAAAGGGAGCTGATGATGTTGCGCTAGAATTAATAATGCTCGAGATTGAACGCAACCTCGAGCACATTGGTGACTACTTAATTAATATTGCAGAGTGTTACCACAATGTCACAAAGCACACTCCACTTCCAAGTTCAATTACCAAGTAAGTAAAGTAAGATTACTTCTTCCTGTTAGCTTTTCATAACAGTTTTGGTAATTATCACTCTTTTTTATGCAGATGGCTTCAAGATCATCTGCTTCTTTTTTAGCCATATCAAGTCTTAAGTTATTAGCAGCACCGATACTAGTTCTACTTTTTAAAGCCTCATATGGATCATCAGCTTTAACATTCTCTAAGCTAAGGCCTACTTCCTTATAACTATCTCTAAAACTTTTACCTTCCTTAACCATTCTAAATACCTTATCGGTTGCATATAGCTCACTTTTGCATGCACCAACTAGCTTTTCTTCATGAACGACCAAGCCGTCTACCATGCGAGCCATTATTGCAACTAAATCAAAGGTTGCACGAATGCCCTCAATAACAGGTTCTTTAGTATCTTGGAAATCACGGTTGTAGCCGCTAGGAAGGCTTCTAATTGTATCCTTTACTCTCTCTGAACAAGAGGTAATCAAACTACTTCTACTCCTTGCTAACTCTAAGCCATCAGGATTTTTCTTTTGAGGCATAATTGAACTTCCGGTTGTAAGTTCCTTTGGAAGTGAAAAATAACCAAACTCAGGAAGGGTAAATAGAATTAAGTCTTGGCTAAGCTTACTTATTGTTAGTGCAATATATGAAAGAGAATCTAAAAGAATAGCTTCAAATTTACCTCTAGAGTTATTTGAGTATAAAACATTGTTTTGTACCTTCTTAAATCCAAGTAATGACGCAGTAAGCTCTCTATCTAGGAATATTGGTGTTCCATAGGAAGCCGCAGAGCCTAATGGGGACTGGTCAAGTAAATCGTTAACACTTAATAATAGCTTTACCTCATCGATAAGCTCTTCAGCAAAGGACGCACTCCAAAGACCTACAGAAGAAGGCATTGCAAGCTGCATATGTGTTCTACCTGGCATTGGTACAAACTCATATTCTAGTGCAAAAGCTAAAAGCTCTTTAGCAAAGGAAATTGTTTCTGCTGCAATCTTGATGGAAGCTTCTCTCATGTAAAGTCTTAAAGCTGTCTGGACTTGGTCATTTCTACTTCTACCTGTATGAATTCTTTTTCCAGTTTCTCCAAAACGTGAACTCAAGTATCCTTCAATTGCGGTATGACAATCCTCATCCTCTTCTTTAATTTCAAAACCTGTTGTGAGCTTCTTTTCTATTATTTCATTTAAACCTTGCTTTAACTCTTCAAGTTCAGAGTTAGAGAGGATGTTAATTTTATTAAGCATTGTTGCATGGGCAATTGATGCAACAACATCACTAATTAATAGTTCTTGGTCTAGGATGTAATCATTTCGAACTGTGAAATGTTGCATGAGTAAATCAAGTGAATAATTCTTCTGCCAAAGTTTAGCCATTTTTTCTCCAAAATAGAAAAACTACATTTTTTATTATTATAAGTATGAAATATTTAACTGTTTTTCTTTTAATTCTTTTATCACTAATTGGATGTCAAAGCCAAGAGCTTATTGAAGTTTTTAATATGATTAGTGCAGAAGATAAAACTCTTCCAAAACTAATTAGCTTAAGGGTCGAGGATCAAGAAAGTGCTAGTGTTGAATTTAATGAGAATATTAAGATAAATAAAATTTATCTCGATAGCAATCCTATTTCTTGGGAATATATTACTCCATCAAAGGTAAAAATTAAATTTAACCAAAAGCTCAAAGTAAGCCAAAAATATGAGTTGTATTTCATTGCTCAAGATTTAAAAGGCAATACCTCAAGCTTCCTTTTTACCATCTCTGGTACAAACCCAAATATCCCAATATTAAAAATTACAGAGTTATCCTCAAAGGGGACAGATACACAACCAGAAAGGATTGAACTATTTGCACATAGTAGTGGAAATACTGAAGGTATTTATTGCGCAAACGGAACAAAAGGTAATGAAAGCTATGGCTTCACCCTTCCTTCAATCGATGTGAAACGAGGAGACTACATAGTAATTTACTGGAATAGTGAACCTGAGAAAGAAAGCTTTATTAATAAAACTGGAAATACCGCATACCTAGTAAAAGCTGATAGTCCTACTAAGCTTGCTACAAATAATGGATGCTTTGTAATTTATGATAGCATTAGTGGAAATGGTACTATTCTTGATGCTCTAGTTTATTATGATGGAGAAGCAACTACATATTCAAACCTTGGAAGTGCTAGCGTTGAAAAAAGCTACAACGAGCTTAAAAATGAATTTGAATGGTTCGATGAACCAGTACTTGCAAAATTCACAACAAGTACAAGAACAATTAATAGGTATAATGGAAGTGATGATACAAATCGCTCAGCTGATTTTTATATCTGTGACACAAAAGGTATTTCTTTTGGAAATAGTAATACTGAAACCTTATATAAGCCAGAAATCTAGGGTTGGAAAAGCTCCAACCCTAATTTTTGTTAATACTCATAAACAAAAGCGTTTTCACAAACACTTTCATCCTTTTCTGAGTTAATAACCATTTCCTCTTCGACCAATGTGTTTTCCTTACTATTTACCTTAGTAAGTCTCTTAAACTCAATATGCTCCGCAACAATTAGGATTTTTTCCCTAGTTTTGTCATCTTGAGTCTTCCACTCACTCATTCTAATTCGACCAACAACTCTAATAGTCATACCCTTTTGAATGTATTCTAAAGCCTTCTTTCCAAGCTTACCCCAAGCCTCAACATCTATAAAAAGAGTATCTTGAGTCTTTTGGTTTTCAAAGTTGGTATAAAACCTATTTGAAGCAAGACGAATAATAACGAGTTCCGCACTAGTTTTGCTACTTGTGTGGACTGCTTTTGGTTCAAAGCACACCTTTCCTTCAATAAGGATACAATTAAGATGATTCATAAAATACCTCCTGTTATAAATGCATCTACTAATAATAGAAGTAAAATTGAATTTTTTATGCTAAGATGGAAAAACAAGGAGTAAACAAATGTTATCAGTACTATCACTTGGAGGATCTATTATTGCTCCAAACAAACCAGATACAGAGTTTTTAAAGGCCTTTAGAGAAGCAGTTTGTGCTTATCTAGAAGAGGATAAAGAGAGAAAATTAATACTTGTTTGTGGAGGTGGTGCTCCAGCAAGAGATTATCAAGGTGCTTTAAGAGAAGTTAAACCAGATTCAGACTCATACATCCAGGATATGCTTGGAATTAAAGCAACTCATTTAAATGGAAGCTTAGTTAGAGCTATTTTTGCTGATTACTGTCAAAATGAACTAGTTACTGACCCAACTCAAGATATAGAATTTAAAGGAAGAATCTTAGTTGCAGCTGGTTGGAAGCCTGGTTTTTCTACTGACACAGATGCAGTCTACCTTGCAAAAAAGTTTGGAGGTAAATTAATTATTAACCTTTCAAACATTGCTAAGGTTTATACAGATGATCCAAGAAAGAATCCAAATGCACAGCCTTTAGACAATATCTCTTGGCCTGATTTCATTACTATGGTAGGAACCGAGTGGATTCCAGGAAAGAATACACCATTTGACCCAATTGCATCAGGATTAGCAAAGGATGCACAGCTTAAGGTTGTATGTGCAGATGGTAGAAACATCGAAAACACAATTAAAATCTTAAAGGGTGAAGATTATATTGGAACAACTATTGGTTAATATATTTCTTCTTCAAACTTAAGAAGTATGGGTTGGGATCTGCAAAGGGGGAAGGAAAAGGTACATCCTTATTAAAATCTGGAATCCATAGGATCTCATCCCCTAATTCTTGTACAAATCCTTCTTCAATTCCTAAATAATCTAAACTATCGAGTAAAAAATCATACTCATCTTCACTTATCTTCTTAAAGCCAGGATTTTCAAGTGGAGGTACAAATTGAACCATTAAGGATAAAAAGCAATTATCCTTATAGTGCTTTGCATAATAACTCAAAACATCTAAGGTTGCTTTAAGAGAATCTGGAAATACTAAGTGCCTTACAATAGTACCCCTTATTTTATCAAGGTCTGTTACAGGGTGGGTTTTAGTAATAAAATCCATAACAGGAAGAATATAATCAGTATATTTTTCTCTTCCACAAAATTTAGAGGCAACATTCTTATCAAGAGTTTTCATATCCATTAAATATAAATCTATATAAGGGTCAATTAATGTTAATCCTTCGATGCTTTCGTAGCCGGATGAGTTGTAAACAACAGGAAGGTTAAAGCCTTTATCCTTTGCTATTATTAATGCTTCTATAATTGAAGGAATAAAATGAGTTCCGGTTACTAAATTTAATGTAGTCGCACCTTGCTCCTGTAAACTAAGCATTAATTCAGATAACTCTTCATTTGTAATATTAAAGCCCATATTACTTCCAAGAGCGCCTGAAATTTGATGGTTTTGACAGTATTTACAGTGTAAAGGACACCCTGTGAAAAAGATCATACCAGATCCCTTTTCACCGGTTAGAGGAGGTTCTTCCCCTCTATGCAGTCCGGACCATGCAATTCGGACTTTATCACTTTGGCCGCAAAGGCCAACTTTTACTCTTCTATCTACTTGGCAGTAGTTAGGACAAAGTTTACATTTTTCGTACATATCTCTTGACCCATATCGCTGAATGTTGCATCTTGTTTTCTATGGGTATATGGAATAACATCTTTAAAAAAGAAATACAAGAAGAAGAACGCTTTATTCTATCTATTGATGGAGGAGGAATTAGAGGAATAATTCCAGCAGTAGTACTTTCATACCTTTCTTCTAAAATAAATGACAATATTCCATTTTACGCACACTTCGATTTAATTGCAGGCACAAGCACTGGAGGTATCATTTCTCTTGGTCTTGCATTAGAAAATGCTGAGATTCAAAAAGAAAAAAAAGAGGACTTTGAATACTATAAGAAAGTAAAGAAAAATATCTTTAAAAGTGAAAATATTTTCAAAGGACTTATCAAACCATGTGCAGATCCAAAGTTAATCGAAGGAATTTACTTAGACCATGGAAAAGAAATATTTGCACCAAGAACAAGACTTCTAGGAAGTGTATTTTCTGATAAATATGATAGTGCCTCATTAGAATTCTTCTATAGAACCCTATTTCACGATAGTAAGCTAAAGGATGCTTTAGTTCCAACTATGGTAGTTTCCTATGATTCGATTTCTGGTAGAGAGTGCTTGCTATCGAGTTATGGAAAGTATAATGAAACCCTCGTTCGTGATGCCGCTAGAGCCACAAGTGCTGCTCCTTTATACTTTTCTCCAAAGATTATGTTTGATGAAGATGGAAGTAAATTGGCACTCCTCGATGGAGGCTTAATTGCAAATAACCCAGCTCTATTTGCTTACATTGAAGCAAAAAAGCTATATCCAAATGCAAAGAAGTTTACTATCCTTTCTCTTTCAACTGCTAGAAATATTTATAAATTTGATCCAACAGGTATCTTTGGGGGCCTTTCGTCATGGGCTGAGCCTGTTATGAAAATTTATCCAAATAGCCAAATGGTTATGACTGATGATACTCTTTATAGTCTTCCCGATTGCAAGTATATTAGAATATTTGATGAAATAAGTGATGAAAAAATAAAGCTTGATGATACAAAGCCAGAGACTTTACAGAAGCTTCATGAGGGTGGACTTAAACTTGTTGAAAAGTTCTCACAGGAGCTTGATAATTTTGCATTACGCCTATCAGAAAGATCAGATTATGATCATGTTAAGTTATCAAGTCGTTTAGCCCTGGAAGGTCCTACTAACCTCAGCTAAAGCCTTTTCATGGATGCTTATTGCAAGCTCTTTTAATACCTTTTTGTAATCCTTAAGCTTAACGTTTTCGCCAACAATATCACTTACACCCTTAATAATTAATACTTTTTTATTTAGCTTTTTATCATCTAAAGCAACTACATAAGCTTCCATATCATATATTTGTGCTTCATCAATAGCATTTGAACTAAAGGTATCAGAAGAAGCAATTACTACACCTTCACTATTAATATTAAGTGGT